>JBEKGQ010000004.1:0-42058 GCA_050012715.1 Polyangiaceae bacterium | reverse complement strand
TCGGCGACGTCGTGGTGCTCAAGCTCGACGCGCTCGCGGCGGCGCCGCCGCGCATCGCGAAGAAGCTCGAGGCCGTCCAGGGCTACGCGCCGGCGCACGACGTCGCGCTCCTCCGCGCGCTCCCGGACGGCACGCTCGGCGGCGAGTACGCGCGCTTCCTCGACGCGAACGGCATCACGCCGCTCGTGGTCAGCCCCGGCGTGCGCGCGCGCTTCGCGCACGAGCCCTACGCGCTCCGCTACACGACGACGCACGACCTTCATCACGTCCTCGCGGGCTTCGACACCGGGCTGGCGGGAGAGGCGGGGGTGCTCGCTTTCAACGTGGGCCAGGGCGCGGCCCCCGTGAGCCGGGCGATGCTCGGCGTCGCGCGCATCGTGTACTCGATGGCCTCGCCGACGCAGGCTCGGGCCATCGGGAACAACGTCCGCGTCGGCCTCGCGATGGGGCGTGCAGCGCAGCTCGTGATGGCGGCGCCCGTCGAGTCGTGGTTCGAGGAGCCGCTGGCGTCGGTGCGGGCGAGGCTTCGCATCCCGGATCCGCGCGAGGCCGGCGTGCTTCCGAGCGGCAAGAGCGTCGTGACGCGCCTGCTCTACCCGCCCGTTCGGCGCGGAGCGCACCCGGCCGGCACCTCGTAGGAACAACGCGAGACGCCTGCGCGTCTTGACCGCGGCCCCTCCGGCCCCATGTGATGGACACCATGCGTCTGCCCCCTGGTCCCCCGCTGCCCGCGCTGGCGCAGACGGTCCTCTTCCTCGCGCGCCCCGTCGAGTTCCTCGATGCGTGCCACCGCCGGTACGGCGACTGTTTCACGGTGAACACGTACCTCATCGGCCGCGAGATCGAGATCGTCCACCCGGATCTCGTGCGCCAGGTGTTCACCGGCGATCCGGACGTGCTGCGGGCGGGAGAGGCGAACGACATCCTGCGGCCCCTCCTCGGGGCGCGGTCGGTGCTGCTCCTCGACGGGCCGGAGCACGTCCGCCAGCGCAAGCTCCTCATGCCGCCGTTCCACGGGGAGCGCGTCATGGCGTGGGCGCGCACGATGCAGGAGGTCGCCGCCCGCGCGGTCGAGACGTGGCGTGCGGGCGCCCCGTTCGCGCTCCACCCGCACATGCAGCGCATCACGCTAGAGGTGATCCTGCGTACCGTGTTCGGGGTCGACGAGGGCAGCCAGCTCGACGACCTGCGCGACGCGCTGACGCGCGTGCTCGACCGCCAGTCGCGGCCCATCGACTCGCTCTTCACGCTCCCGCCGCTCCGGAAGTCGTTCCGGGGCCTCACGCCGTGGGATGGCTTCCTCCGCGACCGCGACGACGCCGACGCGCTCATCTACCGGCAGATCGCGCGGCGCCGGGCCGAGCGGGACCGGGACGGCGCTCCTGGGACCGACGTACTCGCGATGCTTCTCGACGCGCGCGACGAGGCGGGCGAGCCGATGACCGACGCCGAGCTGCGCGACGAGCTCGTGACGCTGCTGGTCGCGGGTCACGAGACGACCGCGACGATGCTCTGCTGGGCGATGGACTTCCTGCTCGGCGACGAGCGCGAGCTCGCGAAGGTGCGCCGCGAGCTCGCCGACGCGCGCAGCGGAGGGGACCTCGACCTCGCGACGGTCGTGAAGCTGCCCTACCTCGACGCGGTCATCAAGGAGGTGCTGCGCCTCCGCCCCGTCGTGCCCGCCGTCGGGCGCCGCCTCAGGGAGCCGATGAGGCTCGGTCGCTACGAGATCCCGGCCGGGGAGCTCGTCGTGCCGGTGTCGTTCCTCACCCATCGCCTGGCCTCGGTGTACCCGGAGCCGGAGGCGTTCAAGCCGGAGCGGTTCGTCGGCGTGAAGCCCGATCCGTACGCATGGTACCCGTTCGGGGGCGGCGCCCGGCGCTGCCTCGGAATGACGTTCTCGCTCCACGAGCTCAAGGTGGTCCTCGCGTCGGTGCTGTCGAGCGCGCGCCTCCACAAGCACCATCCCGGGGCAGCCCCGGTGAAGCTCCGCGGCTTTACGCTCGTGCCGACCGGCGGCGTCGAGGTGGTGCTCGAAGCGCGCATGGCTCCGGAGCGAACGACGGCGTCGGGGGATCACCGCCGAGCCGCGGGCACGCCGATTGCTCAGAGTCGGTCATGAGCATCGAGCAGGACGGGGCGACCTCGAACCACAATCCAAACGATCCGAGCGCCCGGCGCGCGAATGGTAGCGAGGGCGCGGCTCCGAAGGAGCAGGCGCATGCCGCGCGCGACTACGTCCATCGTACGATGGCCTTCGCGACCGGGCTCTTGTCGGGGCTCGATGACCAGATGACGCGCCACCCCTACGCCATGCTCGGCGCCGCCGGAGTCGTGGGAATGGGCCTCGGCGTCGTTCTCTCCTCCCGCACGCTGCGCGCCGTCGCGAGAGCAACCGCCAGCGCCGCCACGGTGGAGCTCGTACGGGCGCTCGTCCGGCAAGGCCTCTTCGGGACGGCGCCGGGCTGAAACGCTCTTGGCAGTCTGCGAACTGCGACTCTCATGTTGCTTCCGCTCGGAGGCTGGCTCAGGCAGAAGCGTCCGCCAGGTCACGACCCGTCGAGCACCTCGCGTACCTTGCGGAGGAGCGCGTCCGGCGTGATCGGCTTGGAGAGGAACTGGACGCCCGCGTCGAGTACGCCGTGGTGCACGATCGTATTCTCCGTGTAGCCGGACACGTAGAGGACCCGGAGGGTCGGCCGCAGCGCGAGTAGCCGCTGCGCGACCTCGCGTCCGCTCAGGCGCGGCATGACGACGTCGGTGAGGAGGAGATCGATCCTCGCGCCGTACTGTTCGCAGATGAGGAATGCCTCGCCGCCGTTCTGCGCCTCCAGCACGTTGTACCCGTTTCGACGGAGGACGGACCGGACGAGAACGCGGACCTGCTCCTCGTCCTCGACGAGCAGAATCGTCTCCTTGCCGCGAAGGTCCTGCGGCTCGGGCGTGTCGTCCTCGACGTCCTCCTCGCCTTCGCGGACGGGGAGGTAGACCTTCAGCGTCGTCCCGCGACCGGGCTCGCTGTACACCCAGACGTGGCCCTGGCTCTGCTTCACGATCCCGAAGACCGTGGAGAGGCCGAGCCCGGTGCCCTTGCCCTGCTCCTTCGTGGTGAAGAAGGGCTCGAAGATGCGCGTCTGCGTCTCGCGATCCATCCCGATCCCGGTGTCGGTCACCGCGAGCATCACGTGGGACCCCAGCGTCGCGCCGACGTGCTGCGCCACGTACGCGGAGTCGAGCACGACGCCGAGGGTCTCGACCGTGACCCGACCACCCTGCGGCAACGCGTCGCGCGCGTTGACGACGAGGTTCATGATGATCTGTTCCATCTGGCTCGGGTCGACGAAGACCTTGCCGAGCTTCGGCGCGGTGAGGAGCGAGAGGTCGATGTCCGCGCCGAGGAGTCGCCGCAGCATCTTTTCCATTCCCAGCAACAGCCGGTTCAGGTCGACGACTCTCGGCTGGAGCATCTGCCGACGGCTGAACGCGAGGAGCTGCTTCGTCATCTCGGCGGCGCGCTCGCCGGCCCGCT
The DNA here is from genome assembly GCA_050012715.1 of Polyangiaceae bacterium. Lineage (GTDB taxonomy): Bacteria > Myxococcota_A > Polyangia > Polyangiales > Polyangiaceae > Palsa-1150. The sequence goes on along the minus strand of JBEKGQ010000004.1, from coordinate 38,529 downwards.
GGATCTCCTCGACGTCGCTCCGGATGGGGTCGCCGGGTTTCAGGTCGCCGATCACCAGGTTCGCGTAGCTGAGGATGACCGAGAGCATGTTGTTGAAGTCGTGGGCGATGCCGCCGGCGAGGCTCCCGATGGCGTCCAGCTTCTGCGCCTGGCGGAGCTGCTCTTCGCTCTTCTTCAGGGCCTCTTCGGCCTGGGCTCGTGCGGTGACGTCCTGGGCGAGCACCAGCCGCGCGTCGCGCCCTTCGAAGGAGAAGTCGCTCGCCTGGACCTCCACGAGGATGATGCTCCCGTCGCGCCGGCGATGGCGCCAGCGACGATGGGCGTCGGGGAGGCGGGCCACCGCCTCGTGCATGTCGGCCACCTCCTCGGGAGGGCGAATGTCCGCGATCGTCATGCGCGCGAACTCGTCCCGGCTGTACCCGTAGTGCTCGACCGCGGCCGCGTTGACCGCGATGAACGCCAGCGTCGTGCGATCGAACACCCACATCGGCAGGGGACTGCGCTCGAAGAGCTCGCTGTAGCGAGCCTCCGCCGCCCGCAGCTGCTCCTCCGCGCGCCGGCGCGCCGCGCGGCCCTTGCTCTCGCGGACCTCGCGCTCGATGGCCGGAACCAGGCGCGCGAGGTTCGTCTTGAGGACGAAGTCGCGAGCGCCGGACCGGAGCGCGCCGACCGCGGTCTGCTCGTCGACCGACCCCGACGTGATGATGAACGGGACGTCCGCGGCCACCTCGCGCACGACGTCGAGCGCCGCCGCCGCTCCGAAGGCGGGCAGCGACCAGTCGGACACCACCACGTCGTAGTCGCCGCTCCTCAGCGACTCGCGCATCGCGTCGCCGTCCTCGACACGTTGCAGGTGCGCGACGGGCAGCCCGCGCCGGAGCACGCGCTCGACGAGCACCGCGTCGTCGTCGGAGTCCTCGATCAACAGGATCCGCAGGCCTCCCGGCGGTGTGTCGGTCATGCGGGCCAGGACACGGCGGGGAAGGGCTTCCCCGGCTTCGCGAGCAGGTATCCCTGCAAGAGGTCGCACCCGAGCGACGCGAGCTCGCGGCGCTCGGCCATCGTCTCGACCCCCTCGGCCACCACGAGCACCCCGAGGTCGTGGGCGAGGGTCGTCATCTTCTCGACCACTCTCCGCTTGACCGGATTGGAGTCGACGTCCCGAACGAGCGCCATGTCGAGCTTGATCACCTCCGGCTCGAGCGTCGCGAAGCTGGTCAGTCCGGCGTAGCCGGCTCCCAGATCGTCGACTGCCAGCCGGAACCCCATCTGGCGCAGCCGCGCCACGCGGTCGCGCACGTCGGAGACCTCGTCGAGGGAGGCGCGCTCGGTGATCTCGAGGACGACGCTCGACGCGATCTTCGCGAGCGGCGATGCCGCCGAGAAGAGCGTCTCGTCGGTCAGATCGCGCGGGTGCAGATTGACGAAGAGCGCAGCACCTTCGGCCCGCGCCATCGGCCCCGCGGCGGCCGCTCGCACCGCCCGTCCCAGCTCGGGGAGCCGGTCCAGCCGTTCGGCCGCGTCGAGGATGGCGCCGGGGTGCGGCAACTTGGGCTCGTTCGCGCGAAGGAGCGCCTCGTAGCCGAACACCCGGCCGTCGGCGGCGTGGACGATGGGCTGAAAGGCCATCCACAGGGTGCGAAGCGCCCCGCCGAAGCTCGCCTCGAGACCGGCGCGGTCCGCCGCCTGGTCGCTGGACTGCCCCAGCAGGGCGAGGCCCTCTCGTTTCAATCGCGCCATCCGTCGGAGCGCGACCGCCCGTTGGACGCTCTCGCATATCCCGTCCGGGTCGACGGGCTTGGGGATGTACTTGTACGCGCCGAAGTCGATCGCCTCGATCGCGCTCGCGATGTCCGGCGCGGCCGTCACGAGCAGCACGGGAAGATCGAAGTCGCGGCTGCGCACCGCGCGCAGCAGCTCGAGCCCGTTCATCTCGGGCATCCGGACGTCGCTGACGATGGCGTCGAGCGTGGCTGGATCCTCGAGCCAGCGCTGTGCTTCGCGCCCGTTGGCGGCGGTGACGACCTCGTACCCCGCGCGCTCCAGGATTCGCTGCATCGAGCGACGGAGCGCGTCCTCGTCGTCGACCACGAGCACGCGGGCGCGGTTCTGCGCGACGACGGTGCCCACGCTTCTCTCGACGTGTTCCAGGCTCAAGGCGGGTCCCGCCCCTTCTCCCCCGACGTGCATTCAAAAATATACCGGCGGGGATAGTCGAGGCAACCGTTGAAGTCGCCGTGCCAGCGATACGGACGAGCTCCCTACCTCGCTCGCTCGCTCGACCTCGCTCGGGACGGAACCTGATCAAAAGCGCTACTCCTTTTGGACTATTGGCAAGAAGGCGATTGCGACCGCATCCTTCCGGGCGCGGGGAGTATGGATAGAATCGACGAACCGGCCGGCTCGTCGCTGGTGTTTCGGGCCGGAGGTCGGCTCTGCGTGCTCCCGCTCGAGCACGTCGTCGAGACGATGCGCCCTCTTCCCACGAGCGCCGTCACTGGCGGTCCGCCGTTCGTCGTGGGCGTCGCCGTCGTCCGCGGTGTCGCCCTCCCGGTGGTCGACGTCGCGCGGGTGCTCGACGCGTCGGCGGACGCCAGAGGCAGTGCTCCTCCGGCCGAGGCCGGGCGACGCTTCGTCACCGTGCGCGTGGCGGACCGTGCGGTCGCGCTCGTGGTGGACGCCGTCGTGGGCGTCCGCACGTTGCCCGAGGGTGCGCGACGCGAGTTGCCCCCGCTGCTGCGCTGCGCGGCGTCGGATGCCGTCGCGGCCATCGGCACGCTCGACTCCGAGCTGCTCGTCGTCCTGCGCGCGGCACGCCTCGTCCCGGACGAGAACCTCGGCGATCGGACCGCGGGGGTGGCCGGGTGAGCCGCGTCGCGCGACCGGATCGCGTGGAGCGTCTGCGGGCCGTCGTGGCCCGCGGTCTCGGCCTGGCCTTCGACGAGACGAAGTCGAGCTTCCTGGAGGACGTTCTGGCGCGCGGCGCGCAGCACGCAGGTCGGGACGTCGAGGCGTACCTCGCTCGGCTCGAGGCCGATCCGCACCGCGAGCTGCGCGCTCTCGCCCCGGACCTCACGGTGGGCGAGACGTACTTCTTCCGCAATCGCGACCAGTTTCGGGCCCTCTCCGAGGTCGTCCTGCCCGACCGCATGCGCGCTCGGGCCGGCGAGCGCCGGCTCCGCGTCCTCTCCGCCGGCTGCGCGTCGGGCGAGGAGGCGTATTCGCTGGCCATCTTCGTCCGGGAGCACGTGACGGACCCATCGTGGGACGCGTCGATCCTCGCCGTCGACGTGAACCCCGCTGCTCTCGAGCGAGCGGCGCGCGCGACCTTCACGCCGTGGGCGCTGCGCGAGACGACGCCGGACGTCGAACGGCGGTGGTTTCGCGTCGACGGGCGCGATCTGCAGCTCGTCGACGGCGCCCGCGAGCGGGTGCGCTTCGAGGAGCACAACCTCGTCGAAGACGATCCGCGACTCTGGTCGGAGGAGACCTACGACGTCGTCTTCTGTCGCAACGTGCTCATGTACTTCACACCGGAGAGCTCGGTGGCGGTCGTGGAGCGCATCCGGCGTTCGCTTGTGCCCGGGGGCTACCTGTTCCTCGGGCACGCCGAGACACTGCGTGGGCTCTCGAGCGACTTCCACCTCTGCCACACGCACGGGACGTTCTACTACCAACGACGCGATCGGGACGGCGTCCGCGCCGATCCCCCGCCCTTCGCGCCGATCGCACCGGCGCCCGACGTCGACGGCACGTGGATCGAGCGAATCCAGCGCGCCTCTGCGCGCATCGAGGCCATCACGAGCTCCCGGCCGCCGGACGCGCTCCCGCCGCCCGCATCTCCGGGAGAGCGCGCGCGGCCGGACCTCGCGCCCGCTCTCGCCCTCCTCGCCGAGGAGCGCTACGCCGACGCGCTCGAGCGCGTCGGCGCGCTCACCGCGGGGAGCGCCGTGGACTCCGACGCGCTGCTCCTGCGTGCGGTGCTTCTCACTCATGGCGGCCGTCTGACCGAGGCCGAGGAGGCCTGCCGCAGCGCGCTCGCCGTCGACGAGCTCGACGCCGGCGCGCACTACGCGCTCGCCCTCTGCCGCGAGGGGGTCGGGGACCTGCAGGGAGCGGTCGAGGAGGACCAGGTCGCCCTCTATCTCGACGGATCCTTCGCGATGCCGCGTCTGCACCTCGGCCTGCTCGCGCGGAAGGCGGGCGATCGCGAGACGGCACGTCGCGAGCTGGGGCAGGCGCTCGTCCTGCTCCAGCGCGAGGACCCGTCGCGGGTGCTGCTGTTCGGCGGCGGTTTCCGCCGGGAGGCGCTGCGCGCCCTCTGTCGGGCCGAGCTCGAGGCCTGCGGAGGCCACCCGTGAGCGGCGACGTCCGCCTATCGCTTCGCGCCGAGGCCATGCGTCGCGAGTTCGACGAGGGGTTCGCCCGCGCCGCGACCCGCGACGAAACCCCGGTGGAGGACCTGCTCGCGATCCGCGTGGCCGGTGACCCCTACGCGCTTCGACTGGCGGAGTGTGCGGGGCTCTTCTCGGCACGCAAGGTGACGCCGCTCCCGACGACGATCCCCGAGCTCCTCGGGCTCGCGGGCTTTCGCGCCGCGCTCGTGCCGGTCTACGACCTGCGGGCACTCCTCGGCTACCCGCGCGGAGAGGGGCCCCGCTGGATGGTGTCCACCGCCGGGAGCGCGGTGGTGGCGCTCGGCTTCGACGCCTTCGAGGCCCACCTGAAGGTGGACCCTGCCTCACTCGTCGCCGCCGATGCGCCTTCGTCGCGCCACGCGCCGCGGCTCGCGCGCCTGGCCGGCGGCGCGTGCCCCCTGCTCTCCGTGCCTTCCCTGCTCGACGCCATCGAGGCGCGGGCGCGGCCCGATCGATCGAAGGAGCGCTGACCATGTGGACGTTCGGAAGGAAGATTGCGGGCGGGTTCGCGGTGTCGTTCGCGCTGCTCGCCCTCATCGGCATCGTCGCCTACCGGAGCGTCGATACGCTGACGAAGACGAGCTACGCGGTGACCCACACGTACACGGTCATCGAGCGCATCGCCGGCCTCCTCAGCGAGTTGAAGGACGCCGAGACGGGCCAGCGAGGCTTCGTCATCACCGGGGACGACAGCTACCTCGAGCCCTACCGGTCGGGCACTCGGCGCGCGCCGGCTCTCCTCGAGGAGCTGAAGCAGCTCACCGCCGACAACCCGAACCAGACGCGCCGCATCGCCCAGGCCGAGCCGCTCGTCGCGCAGAAGTTCGCCGAGCTCCAGCGGACGATCGACACGCGGCGCGCCCAGGGCTTCGAGGCGACCCAGCCGATCGTCGCGAGCAACGAAGGCAAGCGGTACATGGACGAGCTGCGGGCCATCATGGGCGCGATAGACGCCGAGGAGCGGGGCCTGCTCAAGGAGCGCGCGGAGGAAGTGGAGACGGCCGCCAGCACGGCCCGGTCGACGATCCTCGGGGGCACGATCCTCTGTTTGCTCTTCGTGACGGGGGCGGGGACGTTGCTGACACGATCGGTGACGGCCCAGGTGGGCTCGGCGGTGCGGCACGTCCAGAGCTCGTCGGCCGAGCTGCAGGCGGTGGCCAACCAGCAGGCCTCGGGGGCGAAGGAGTCGGCGACGTCGATGACCGAGATCACGACGACGATCAGCGAGCTGCTCGCCACGTCGCGGCAGATCGCCGAGAGCGCACACCGCGTTTCTTCGGTCGCCGACCAGACCGCCGGCGCGGCGCGTTCGGGGGAGGGGACCGTGCTCCGCGCGAGCGAGTCGATCGCCGCGATCCGCCGCCAGGTCGACCTCGTGGTCGCCCACATGCTCGAGCTCGGGAAGAAATCGCAGCAGATCGGGTCGGTGCTGGAGATCGTCTCGGAGCTGGCCGAGCAGACGAACATCCTGGCGATCAACGCCACGATCGAGGCGGCGGGCGCGGGGGAGACGGGCAAGCGCTTCGGTGTGGTGGCGGACGAGATCCGCAAGCTCGCGGACCGGGTCGGGACGTCGACCAAGGAGATCCGCGGGCTCATCGAGGACGTGCGCGGCGCGGTCAACACGACGGTCATGGCGACCGAGACGGGCTCGAAGGCGGTCGATTCCGGGAATCGCCTCTTCGGGGAGGTGACGACGTCGTTCAAGCAGGTCGCGGACCTCGTGCAGACGACGACCGACGCCGCCCGCGAGATCCAGCTCTCGACGAAGCAACAGACGACCGCGGTCGAGCAGGTCAACGTGGCCATCGCGAACACCGCGCAGGCCGCGCGGGAGACCGAGGCGAGCTCGGGGCAGACGCTGCAGACCGCCTCGCAGCTCGCCGCGCTCTCGAAAGAGCTGCTTCGCCTCGTGCAGCCGCAGGCTTCGGGCTGATGTCGCCGGATCCGTACCGCTACTTCCGGGTCGAGGCGCGCGAGCTGATCGATCAGCTCGGCAAGACGGTCCTCGAGCTCGAGAAAGCGCCTTCGGCGGAGCTCGTCGCGCGGCTGCTGCGTGTCGCCCACACGCTCAAGGGGGCGGCGCGGGTCGTGAAGCAGCCGGCGATCGCCGAGCGAGCGCACGCGCTGGAGGACGCGGTCTCCGCCTTCCGAGGCGCGCCGGCACCGCTCGCGCGCGACCGTGTCGACGCCCTGCTCGCGCTCGTCGACGACATGAACGGGCTCGTCGCGGCGCTCGGGGCGTCGGACACCGCCGCGCGACGGCCGGCGCCGGAGGCCGAGGCGAAGCAGGTCGCTCCCGCCACCGTGGGCGACGTCCCCGAGCTCGACGAGCTGCTCGACGGCGTCACCGAGCTGCACGCGCAGCTGACGCCCGTGCGCCGGGCCCTCGACGAGGTCGAGCGGGCGCAGCGCCTCGCGGAGCTCGTCGTCGACCAGCTGGCGTCCCCGCGCGAGCACGAGAGGGTGGACGCCAAGGCGCGCTCGATGGCGGAGGAGCTGCGCGGGGTGCTCGGCGCGCTCGAACGGACGCTGTCGTCCGGCATCGACCTCGTCGACCGGGAGCTCACGCAGGTGCGGCGGTCGGCGGAGCAGCTGCGGCTGACCCCGGCGAGCGTGATGTTCACGTCGCTCGAGCGCGCCGCGCGAGATGCGGCCGGCACCCTCGGGCGGAGCGTCGCGTTCGAAGGGCGCGGAGGGGACGTGCGCCTCGACGGGCCGGTGCTCGCGGCGGTACAGAACGCCCTCGTCCAGGTGGTGCGCAACGCCGTGGCCCACGGCATCGAGCCGGAGGCCGAGCGGCTCGCGGCGGGCAAGCGCGGCACGGGTCGCGTGACCGTCGACGTCGCGCGGCGCGGACGGCGGGTGGCGTTCGTGGCCACCGACGACGGGCGTGGGGTCGACGTGGAGGCGGTACGTCGCGCCGCGCAGCGCCGGGGGCTGACCCCGGACGCCGCGCGCTCCCTCGGGGCGGGCGAGCTCCTCCGGTTGCTCCTGGCCGGCGGCGTCTCGACGGCGGCCTCGGTGACGGAGATCGCCGGCCGGGGGGTCGGGCTCGACGTGGTCCGCGAGACGGTGGAGCGCTTCGGGGGCGAGGTGCGCGTCTCGACCGAGCCGCGGGCCGGGACGACCGTCGAGCTGCTCGTTCCCGTGTCGGTGGCATCTCTCCAGGGCCTGATGGTCGAGGCGGGCGGCGTGACGGCGACGATCCCGCTCGACGCCGTCGCGCGGACGACCCGCGTCCGTGCCGCCGAGGTCGCGGTCACCGCGGCCGGCGAGTCGGTGATGGACGAAGGGAAGGTCCTCCCGTTCGTCCCGCTCGCCTCGACCCTGTCCGTGCGGCGCGCGGCCGCCCGTCCGCCGGCCTGGTGGGCGGCGGTCGTCGTGCGCGGCGCGTCGGGGGCTGCCGTCGTGGGGGTCGATCGACTCCTCGGCACGCAGCACGTGGTGCTTCGACCGCTGCCGAGGCTCGCGCCGGCGGCCCCGGTCGTCGCGGGCGCCTCGCTCGACGCGGAGGGAGACCCGCTGCTCGTCCTCGACCCCGACGCGCTCGTGCTCGCCGCGCGACGCGTGGGGCGCGAGGAGCGCGCCCCCGCGGCCGCCCCCAAGCCGATCCTCGTCATCGACGACTCGCTGACGACGCGCATGCTCGAACGCAGCATCCTCGAGTCGGCGGGCTACGAGGTCGACGTCGCGGCCTCCGCGGAGGAGGGGCTCGACAAGGCGCGTGCTGGACGCTTCGCGCTGTTCCTGGTCGACATCGAGATGCCCGGAATGGATGGCTTCGCGTTCGTGGAGCGCACCCGCGCGGACCCCCTGTTGCGGTCGATCCCGGCCATTCTCGTGAGCTCGCGCTCCTCGCCCGACGATCTCCGGCGGGGTCGGGAGGTCGGCGCGCTCGACTACGTGGTCAAGAGCGAGTTCGACCAGGTGGCCCTCCTCGCGCGCATCCGGGAGCAGGTGGGCTGACCATGGCCAAGGTCCGCGTCCTCGTCGTCGACGACTCGCTGACGGTGCGCCGGCGCCTCTGCGAGATCCTCGGGCGCGATCCGGACATCGAGGTGGTCGGCGAGGCCGGCGACGGCAAGCGCGCGATCGAGCTGTGCGGCGATCTTCGCCCGGACGTGGTCACGCTCGACATGATGCTGCCGGTCATGAGCGGGTTGGCCGCGACCGAGTACGTGATGGCGCATTTCCCGACGCCCATCCTCGTCGTCTCGGCGTCGACGAACCGCGGCGAGGTGTACAAGACGTACGAGGCGCTGGCGGCGGGCGCGGTCGACGTGCTCGACAAGCCGCGGGGTGACGCGACCGACGACGCGTGGGAGCGCCAGTTTCTCGCGACGATCAAGCTCATCGCGAAGATCCGCGTGATCACGCACCCGCGCGCCCGCCTCACCGGCCGGGATCCCTCGGCGCCGGTGCGGCGACCGTCGGGCGCGCCCGAGCGCACGGTCAGCCTCGTCGCGGTGGGCGCGTCGACCGGCGGACCGAGCGCCCTCGTGGATCTCCTGCGCGCGCTGCCGACGGAGTTCTCGCTTCCGCTCGTCTTCGTCCTCCACATCAGCGCCATCTTCGGCCCGTCGTTCGCCGACTGGCTCGACGCGCAGACCACGCGCCGCGTCGCCTTCGCGCGCGACGGGGAGACGATCGGCTCGGCGGCCGGGCGCGTCGTCATGGCCCCCCCCGAGCAGCACCTGGTGATCCGCAACGGCGTCTTCCGGTTGACGGGCGATCCCGAGCGGCACTCGTGCCGCCCGTCGGTCGACGTGCTCTTCGAGTCGATGGCCCGCGAGCTGGGAGCGGCCGCCGCGGGCTGCCTGCTCACCGGGATGGGCCGTGACGGGGCGACCGGGCTGCTGCAGATCCGGCGGGCCGGCGGGCTGACCATCGCTCAGGACGAGGCGACCTCCGTCATCTACGGCATGCCTCGCGAAGCGGCGAACCTCGACGCCGCCGAGCGCATCCTGCCGCTCGGCGAGATCGCTCCGGCGATCGCCGCCCTCGATCCGCGCACGCGCACGCGGGAGCAGGGCCCGTGATCCCGACCGTCCTCATCGTCGACGACAGCCTCACCGTACGCATGGACCTCGTCGAGGCGTTCGAGGCCGCCGGCTTCCGCGCGGTGCCGTGCTCGACCCTCGCGGAGGCGCGCGCAGCGCTCGCGCGCGGCGACGTCTCGGTCGTCGTGCTCGACGTGATCCTTCCGGACGGCGACGGCGTCGAGCTCCTCGGTGAGCTGCGCGGGTCCGGGTCCGGCGCGTCCGTCGCCGTGCTCATGCTGTCGAGCGAGGCCGAGGTCAAGGACCGCGTGCGTGGTCTCCGGATGGGGGCGGACGAGTACGTGGGCAAGCCGTACGACGCGGGGTACGTCGTCGCGAAAGCCAGGGAGCGCATGCGGGGGGGGCCCGCAGGGGTGTCGGAGCGGCCCACCGTCCTCGTGATCGACGACAGCGTGACCTTCCGGGAGGCGCTGCGCTCGGCCCTCGAGGGCGCGGGGTACGCCGTCCTCGTCGCGAGCGACGGCGAAGACGGGCTCCGTCAGGCCGCCGCGCAGCGTCCTCACGGCATCGTCGTGGACGGCCAGCTGCCCGGGATTGACGGCGCGGCGGTCATCCGCCACGTTCGGCTCGACGTGGCGCTCCGGGACACGCCCTGCGTGCTGCTCACCGGCACGGAAGGTGGGGACGCGGAGCTCCGGGCGCTCGACGCCGGGGCGGACGCGTTCGTGCGCAAGGAAGAGGACATCGACGTCATCCTCGCGCGCATCGGCGCGGCGCTGCGGCGAGGCATCGCCGGCATCCGGCCGAACGAGGGCGCGAGCGCGCACGGGCCGAAGAAGATCCTCGCCGTCGACGACAGTCCGACGTATCTGGCCGAGGTGGCGTCGGTGCTGCGCGGCGAGCGCTACGAGGTCGTCCTCGCCCGCGACGGAGAGGAGGCGCTCGAGCTGCTCGCGGTCGAGCCGGTCGATTGCATCCTCCTCGATCGCCTGATGCCCGGGCTGGGAGGCCAGGAGACGTGCCGGCGCATCAAGGCGGCGCCGATCGTGCGGGACATCCCGCTCATCATGCTGACCGGGCTCGACGATCGCACCGCGATGCTCGACGGGCTCGGCGCCGGCGCCGACGACTACATCGCGAAGTCGAGCGAGTTCGACGTCCTCAAGGCGCGGGTGCGCGCCCAGATCCGCCGCAAGCAGTTCGAGGACGAGAACCGGCGGATCCGCGAGGAGCTCCTGAAGAAGGAGATGGAGGCTGGTGAGGCCCGGGCCGCGCGCGAGCTGGCCGACACGCGCGCGGGGCACGTCGAGGAGCTCGAGCGCAAGAACCGCGAGCTCGAGGCGTTCAGCTACTCGGTGTCGCACGATCTCCGCGCGCCGCTGCGGGGCATCGACGGCTTCAGCCAGATGCTGCTGGAGGACTGCGGCGACCTGCTCGACGACCAGGCCCGCGGCTACGTGGCTCGGGTTCGCTCCGCGGCGAAGCGAATGGAGGAGATCATCGACGACCTCCTCCAGCTGTCTCGCATGAGCCGCCTCGAGGTCCATCGCCAGGCGACCGACCTGTCGCGGCAGGCCCACGCCGTGCTGTCCGAGTTGCAGCGACGGGAGCCGGAGCGTCGGGTGACAGTTGTCGTCCAGGACGGGATGGTCGTCGACGCCGACGCGCGCCTGACGATGATCGTGCTCGAGAACCTGCTCGGCAACGCGTGGAAGTTCACGAAGAAGCGGGACGATGCCCGGATCGAGGTCTCGGCGAGCCGCGCGGAGGGTGAGACGGTCGTCGCGGTACGGGACAACGGCGCGGGCTTCGACATGGCGTATGCCGCGCGCCTGTTCCGCTCGTTCCAGAGGCTGCATCGCGACAGCGACTTCCCGGGCACGGGGATCGGGCTCGCGACCGTGCAGCGCATCATCGACCGACACGGCGGCCGGATATGGGGCGAGGGAGCGGTCGACGTCGGCGCCACCTTCTACTTCAGCGTCGCGAGAAAGGCGGCTCGGCCGAAGTGAGCGGGCAAGCGCAAGGCGAGGAGCGCGGAGGGCCCCCCGGCCCCGCGCTCGCGCCGAAGGCCGTACGGCAGTGATAGCCTGGCGAAGATGAAGGTCGGCGCGGTGTTGGCGTGGGTGAGGCTCCCGGCCCTCGCGTCCGTGGTGTGCGTGGCTTGCGCGGCGACGGTGCCGCGGGCGGAGCTCGATCGGTGCACGCTGGGCGTGGCCGACGGCAACGACGCGCTGACGATGCGCCAGGGGGCGGCGTGCACCATGGTCGCGAAGCGGCTGGCCGCCGACGAGCAGCCCATGCCGGCCCTCGGGTACGCGCGCAAGGCGTGCGATCTCGAGGATCCTCGCGGCTGCGAGGAGTACCTGGCGCTCGTGCGAGGGCAGCCGCGCCTGGCTCCCGGCGAGCTCCAGCGGGCGCGCACGGCCGGCGAGAAGGCGTGCTCGGGGATGGTCGTGGCGGTCGACGGGGCGACGGACGCGCGCCCGACGATCTGCGCACGGACGGCGGAGCTCTATCAGGACGTCGACCCGCGGAGCCCCGAGGACGCCGGACGGCTCTTCGCGAGCGCCTGCAAGCTCGGCGACGACCGGAGCTGCGGCCGCGCGCGCTCTCTCGGGGTGGATCCGTCGGATCACGTGGTCCTCGGGCCCAAGCCGCGGCCAAACGCCCCCAACGTGGCGCAGGCGCTACCGCCGCCCGTGCCCCACTACGTATCGGGTGTCACCCCGCCGCCCCCGCCCGCGTGTCACGAGATGCGCGCGTGCGTATCGCTCGACGTGGAGCAGCGCAACGTGAGCGAGGTGGTCGGGTCGATCACGAACCACTGCGACCGCGCGGTCGCTTGCAACTGGTGCCCGGCGCGGCATAGCGAGGTGGATCGGAGCGGGTGCCACGCGACGAGCCTCGGGCCCGGCGAGGCGCGGGCGGGGCGCGACGCCGGGCTGTGGTACGACGGTTTCGATTCGATCGCGTACGACTGCATGGACGCGACCGACGCGAAGGGGTGCCTGGGGCTCTGATCGTGTCCCGGCCTCTCGCGGCGCTCGCCATCGCGCTCGCTTTCGCGGTCACCGCCGCCGCTTGCGAGGAGCGATTCTCGTCGCATCCTCCTCCGTTCTCGCCCGAGAGCCTGGCGCCGGCGTCGTCCTCGAACGCCGTCGACGCGCTCCTCACGGGCGGTGCGGGCGCCCCGACCGACGCCGGGACCCTCCCCGTCGACTCGTCGCATGCCTTCACGATCACGCTGTGCGCCGCGAGCCGCGAGCCGTGCCCCCCGTCGGAGGCCGAAGCGACCTATCGCGTCGTGTTCGGCTCCGGCCGCGGCGTCGTGCGGACGCGCGGACAAGCCATGGCGGACCTCTACAAGGAGCTGCGGGACAGGTTGGCGGGGGGCGAGCGCCTGGACGCGGAGACGCACGCGCCGCACGACGGGGGCACGGTCGCCATGGGCTTGGGCTCGCCGACGAAGGGGAGCGGGAGCGACGACGACCCCATTTCTCAGTGCGCGTTCCAGCTCGTGGACCTCGTCGACGGCGTCGGCGAGGTGACGCTCGACGTCGTCCACGGCTCACACGGATGCCGCGTCTCCCTGGGGCGGACCCCCGATGGCGGGGCCCTCCGGTGCCTGGTCCAGGAACCGGAGAGTGCCCGTCGCCCGGGTCGTCACTGAGGCGGTGGCGGTTACTGGGCGATGCCGCCTTCGGGCTGCGGCGGCTGCGGCGTGAAGCCGACGGGCGTGATGCACGACGAGAGATCGAAGAGGATGAACTCGATGGCGTCCTCGTCCGCCGTCAGCGCTGCCGTGCTGTCGCAGCCCGTCGGCACCGTGGTGTTGCCGTTCTCGTAGTCGGCGGCCGAGCCGGACACGTGCATGTCGCTGTAGACGACCCGCCCGCAGTACTGCGGTACGCCCGCGTCGCTCAACCCGGCGTCGAATGGCTGGTCCCACGAGAAGTACTGCGCGCTCGGCGGGCTGATCGACGGATCGGTGACGACCCACGGCGTCGCGAGGTTCGTGGCGCTGATGGTCGCCGTGTCGCGCGCGTTCGCCGACGGGACGACGATCTCGCCGTTGGTGTTGAGCGCCTTGACCGTGCCGAGCCAGGCCTTGAGGTCCTTGCCCTCCGGGAAGTTCATCCCGTTCGGGAGCGTCGACTCGATGACGCCCGTGATGTCGCTGTTGTAGGGCGAGTCGTTCCCGAAGGCGCCGAGGTTCGTCCAGCTCGCCACGTTGGTGAACTCCGGGTAGGCCGTCCCCGTGAGCGAGTTGTCGTTCGTGAAGAACGCATAGTGGTAGTGCTCGGCAAAGACGCGCCCGCCCTGATCGACGTACGGCCCGAGGTAGGTCGCGGTCGTCGCGCTCACGCCCACGGTCGGCTCGCCCTCGCAGGACAGCATGATGATGTCGTACTGCTTGAGGTCGCCCAGGCTGTCCCATAGATGCGCGGGCGACGTCTCGGACCCGGCGGCCGCGTTGCCGCCGAAGCCCTGGAAGATGTGGACGCCGGGGCCCGCCGTCTGACCCGTGAAGAAGGCCTCGTCGACGCCCACGCGCGTGAGCAGGCACTCGAGCGTGTCGAGCCCACCCGTCGAAACGGCGATGTTCGGCAAGCTCGCGTACATTCCGTCCGTGAGGTTCTTGGGCAGCGAGATGTTGCCAGCCGAGTTGGGCTGGCACTGCTTGATGGTCGGGACGGTGATCTCCTTGCGCCACTTGCCGATCTGCACGACGAGCGGGATCATGTCGCCGTCGGGCACGTTGTAGAGCGTGAAGTTCCCGGACGTGTCCGTCGTCGCGTAGACGATCGGCTGCCCCGAGAAGAGCGCGCTGCACGAGCACGAGTTGGCGCCGATCCCGATGGGGATGGCGTCGAGCTTTCCGGCCGGCGAGTTCGGGATGTAGACGGCGACGTTGTAGAGCGGATTCCGGCCCGCCGGATCGAACACGGTCCCGGAGAGCGTGGTGCCGCCTCCATCGCCGCCGTCCGCGCTGCCCCCGCACTGGTGCACCTGGCACTGCAGGTTCGTGCACCCGCCGCCTCCGCCGGACTCCTGAGGCGGGGGCCCGTCGCCGAAGCTCTGGAAGGAGCCGTCGCCGCCGTTCGTGATGATGCTCGAGTCACCGCCGCCGCTGCTCGCGGTGCTCCCGTCCGAGCCCGTGGTCGGTCCGAATCCGCCCCCTCCGGGATTGCTCGTACCGCAGCTCCACGCCATGGCGAGCACCAGCGACATGACCAGCAGCAGCAACGACGCGCGTAACCACTTCATTTCCATCTCCTCCTCGGGCAGGGCGGGGGTACGCAGTACATGGCCGGCAAGTGGCCCTCTCCGCCACGGGAAAAGCGCGCGGCGACGTATCCGGGACTGCGATTCGAGGGCGCCCGGACGAAAGTTCTGTTTCAGGTGGACGGCGGCGGCTGGTCCGACTGCGTCGTCATCACCACCCGCGTCCCCATCGATGCGGCCTCTCGCAGCACCGTGCTCGACCCCTCTGACTCCGAGGCGAAGAGGACCACGGTGGCGGCGCCGATCCACGCCAGCGTCTCCTCGCGTGGCAGCCTCCCGAGGAAGCGCGCATCCACGGCGCGCGCGCGCGCCAGCGCTTCGAGGCGCCCTCGCTCGGGGCCGTCGCCCACGACGACGAGCGCGTCCACGTCCCGCGCGCGCGCGACGTGCTCGATCGCCCGGTCGACCCGTTTGCTTCGCACCAGCCGGCCCACGCTGAGCGCGACGCGCGCACCCCCGAGCTCGGCCCTCTTTCGGGCGACGGCTCGTTCGACGTCCGGCATCTCGATGGAGGCCTCGCGTACGACGGCCACGCGCGCCACCCGCGCGCGAGCGTCGTCGCCGAGGGACTCGAGCAGCGAATCCTCGAGCCCCGCGGAGACGAACCGCCAGCTCGCGGCGCGGTCGGCGATCGCGCCGGCGAGTCGTTCCCGCGCGACCTTCGGCATCCCGAGGAGCAGGCGCACGTCGCCCCCGTGGGAGACGACCTCCAGCTCGGCCTTCGACCGCATCGCCACCGGCCATGCGGAGGGCACCGCCCAGTGCGCCACGACGCGCTGCGCCTCGATCCGCGCCAGTCGGCCCCGGGCTTCGAGCACCCAGCGTGCTGCGTCGACGAGCCTCGTCGGGCGCTCCCGGAGGCGCGCCGCCACTCCCGGCCAGCCGAAGGCCCCTCCCGCCGGCGGAGCGAGCACCGTCACATCGTGCCCCTGCCGCTCGAGCTCGCGTGCCTCGGCGCGCACGAAATGGCCCGACGGGTCGCCCTCGTCGGCCGGAAAGCTCGTGGTGACGAGGACGATGCGCATGAGACTCGTGGAAGGGTAGCCCGGCGATGGTAATGGACTGTCCTGTGATGGCCAGCCCCGGACCCACCGTTCGCACCGTCTCCTTCCCCGGCCGCGTTCTCTTCCTGACCGAGGACCCCGCGCTGCTCGAGGCGCAGCTCGCGCCGACGAGTCCCGTCGATCTCGCGTTCGACCCGGACCGCCCCCTCATCGGCAGCATCTCGACCGACGAGATCACGCCCGGATGGGTCTGTTACTACTACGACGAGACGCTCGGCCGGTATTCGCTCGTCGGCCTCCGCGGCGGCAAGGTGAAGCCCGACGCGGTGAAGGGTGGAGGCTTCTCGGTCGTCGTCAGCGGTACGTCGAAAGGGTGCGGCTCGTCGCGGGAGCAGGCGCCCTACAGCGAGGTGGCGGCGGGCATCAAGCTCGTCGTGGCCAAGAGCATCGAGAAGATCTACCGGCAGAACGCCCAGAACATCGGGCTCCTGACGAGCACGGATCTCTCGCTCGTGCCGCGCATCCTCGCGGGCGAAGCCATCCCGGTCTCCGAGTTCACGCGCGGGCTCGATCCGATCAGCGCCGCCATCGTCGAGCACGGAGGCCTCTTCGCCTACAACAAGGCGCGCCTCGCGGGGGCGACCAGCCCGCCCGCCGTCGTCACTCCGCCGCGGCCCATGACGCTCTGCGAGAAGATCCTCGCGAAGCACGCCATCGTCGACGCTCGCTCGGGCGCCGTCGGGGTGCCTTCGGTCCAACCGGGGGACGCGTTCTTCGCGCGGTGCGACGTGCGGTTCTCGCACGAGTACGTGACGCCGATGGCCGAGGCGCTCTTCCGCCAGGGCTGCGGCCCGGAGGCGAAGGTGACCGAGCCGGAGACGGTCTTCGCCTTCCGTGATCACCTGACCTTCCTCGACCTCATCATGCCGAAGGCTCACCGGGACATGGGCCTCGACGTGCAGGCGCGGAAGCTCGCCACGGTGCAGAGCGACTTCGCGAAGCGCGCCGGCATCAAGGAGTACGGCGAGGTGCACCGCGACGGGAAGCTCGTGGGCTCGGAGGCCATCTGCCACAACAAGGTGGTCGAGGAGCTGGCGCTCCCCGGGCAAGTCGTCATCGGCACCGACAGCCACACGTGCATGGCCGGCGCGCTCGGGTGCTTCGCGTTCGGCGTCGGGTCGACCGACATGGCCAACGCGTGGATGACGCGGGACGTGCGGGTCACCGTGCCGCAGTCGGCGCACTTCGAGCTGACGGGGAAGCTGCGGCCGGGGGTGTGCGCGAAGGACGTGATGCTCCACATCCTGGCCCAGCCCTTCTTCAAGGGCGGCGACGGCATCGGCAAGGTGCTCGAGTTCGGCGGCGAAGGGATCGCGCATCTGCCCCTCGACGAGCGCGCCACGCTGACCAACATGGCGGTCGAAGCGGGTGGCTTCACCGGCATCATCGAGGCGGACGACGTCGTGGTCGACTACCTCGTGAAGCAGCGCGGGCTGCGCGCGGACGACGTGCGGGCGCGTATCGTGAAGGCCGACCCGGGCGCGACGTACTGCGCCACGTTCCGCATCGACCTATCGGCGATCTCCCCGATGGTCGCGACGCCGGGCGATCCTCGCAACGGCGTCCCCTTCGACAAGCTCGGCGGCGAGGTGAAGATCGACATCGCGTACGGCGGCTCGTGCACCGGCGGCAAGAAGGCCGACATGGACATGTACGCACGCGTCCTCGGCGACGCGGTGAAAAAGGGCAAGCGCGTCGCGCCGGGCGTGCACTTCTACCTGCAGTTCGGCTCGCAGGACATCCGCCGCTACGCCGAGGAGCAGGGCTACCTCGCGGTCTTCGAGCAGGCCGGAGCCGAGCTCGTCGACCCGTCGTGCGGGGCGTGCATCAAAGCGGGACCGGGCTCGAGCGACTCGCCCGATCAGGTGACCGTCAGCGCCCAGAACCGGAACTTCCCCGGTCGCAGCGGCCCGGGCAAGGTCTACCTGGCGAGCCCTCTCGTCGTCGCGGCGAGCGCCATCGCGGGGCACATCGCGCTACCGGACGAGGTCTGAGCGGGCCGGAGCGCCGGGACCCGCACGCCGACCTTCTACTTGTCCCGGACGTTGACCGACATCTTCTTGACGTCGGACGTGCCGGGCCCGGTCGAGCCCGTGACGTGGAGCGTGGCGGGCCCGGCGGGGATCGAGGGCAGCTCGCAGGTGAGCTTCAGCTCGCAGTCTCCGGTGTGCGTGTCGCCCTCCGAGACCTTGGTCCCGCAGACCGACTCCGACGAGTCCTTCGTGTCGCACGAGATGTGGCCGACCTTGGTCGAGCCGCCGAGCACGTCGATCTCGTAGTGGGCGGCGAAGCGCGAATTCGACCCGCCGTGCCACTTCCCGTCCGTGTCCGCCCACAGAACCAGAGGCGCTCCCGTCGCGGTGAAGCGAGCGTCGGCGGTGCCGGGCCCGTGGAGCTCGGCCGTCGCGACGACCTTGCCCCGGCAAGCGGTCACGAGAAGGCCACAGGTGGTGACGACGAGGAGAGCCGAAGGACGCATGAACCCACGCTATCATCAGGTGCATCGGCGCCACGAGGAGCTACGATTCTCTCATGGGCGCGCCGTACCGCGAGTCGGCCCGTACGCTCCCGGAGCCGCCGCGCTCCGGGCGCACGCTCTTCATCTCGCTCGTCCCGTCGGTCGTTCTCATCGCGATCGGGCTCGGTGCGCGCGTCACGCTGCGCGAGGAGGAGGGCTCGCAGTGGGAGCTCGGCGTCCTCGTCGCGCTCGTGGCCATCGTCTACTTCGCCGTCATCCGGATGGACCTCGAAGGCCGGCGGTAGCGAGCAGCGTCCCGCCCGCCCCTCGACGAACCGCCCCTCTCGCGCTACTCCTCGCCCCATCGTGAGCGAGCTCACCATACAGCCCAACATTCACGTCACCCTCGACTACGAGCTGAAGGGCGACGACGGGGAGCTCCTCGACGCGAGCGCGGCCGAAGGCGGAGAGCCCATCCGCTACGTCCACGGCTACGGCATGCTGGTGCCCGGCCTCGAGGCGGCCCTGGTCGGCCTCCACGCGGGTGACGAGCGCGAGGTCGTGGTCCCCGCCGAGGCCGGCTACGGCGAGCGCGACGAGACGCTCGTGCTCGAGATCGAGCGGAGCGAGTTTCCGGATCCGAAGGCCATCGAGGAGGGCGACGAGTTCATCGCCGAGTCGCCCGACGGCGACGAGATCGCGATGAACGTGGTCGAGGTGAAGGACGACGTCGTGGTCGTCGACGCGAACCACCCGCTCGCCGGGATGACGCTCCACTACAAGGTCAAGGTGCGCGACGTCCGCCAGGCGACCGACGCGGAGGTGGAGAGCGCCGCGGCCGACCTCGACGAGGCGCACGAGCACGTCCACGGCCCGGACTGCGACCACCACCACGACGAGCCCGTGGCGCTGGGGCGAAAGCTCAACTAAGAAGAATGGAATCGCGGGCGAGAAGAGAATCTCCAAGAAGATCGAGGCACCATGGCGACCGGCAACACGAAGACCATCAATCCGTGGGAGTGGGACGTGCGCGTCCGTGAGCGCAACGTCGGCAAGGGCATCTTCGACGAGAAGGACATCGAGAAGCACCTCGCGTCCCTCCCCGACGCGGCCGATCAGGCCGAGGTCATCAACGTTCCGCAGCCCGCGCTCGGCGGCCGCGACGACTGAGCCGCACCGTGGAAGACAGCCTTCCCCCCGTCGAGTTCACGACGTTCGTCCTGTCGCTCAGCCACTCGGCGCTGATGCACCTCGGCGAAGCGCCGGACCCCGACACGGGCGGTGTCGTGCAGAAGAACCTGCTGCTCGCACGGCAGACGATCGACCTCATCGCGATGCTCGAGGAGAAGACGAAGGGCAACCTGACGGGCGATGAGGAGCGCTTGCTCGCGCAGATCCTCTTCGACCTGCGGATGCGCTACGTCGAGAAGTCCAAGTGACCGTGGTGCGGTGTGCGCTGGCGGCTTGCTTCCTGAGCGCCTTCGCGACGCCGGCGTGTGACCGCGGCCTCGCCGCGGGCGGCGATGGCGGCGTGGCCTTGCCGCCTGGCGCGACGCCGGTGGTGACCACGGCCGCTCCGCTCGCCACGGTGGCGACGCCGGCGGCTCCCGCGGCCTCGCTCGCCGTCTCGATGCAGCCGGTGAGCTTCGCGCCCATCGTGCGGATGGCCGATCCCAGCGTCGTGACGATCACGACGGTGGGCACGGAAGAGGAGATCTCCCCCTTCACCCACCGCCGCCGCCGCGCGCAGACCCAGGGCCTCGGAACGGGCTTCGTCATCGACAAGTCGGGCATCATCCTCACCAACAACCACGTCGTCCGCGACTCGCAGACCGTCGAGGTCAAGCTGTCCGACGACCGAACCTTCCCGGCCAAGGTCGTCGGTACCGATCCGCCGACCGACATCGCGGTGGTGCGCATCGATACGAAGGAGCTGCACCCGCTGGTCCTGGGCGACTCCGACGCGATCGACGTCGGGGACTGGGTGGTCGCGATCGGCAACCCGTTCGGCCTCAATCACACCGTGAGTGCCGGGATCATCAGCGCCAAGGGGCGGACGAAGGACGAGGTCCCTCTGGATCCCGCCGGCTACTACGACTTTCTCCAGACGGACGCCGCGATCAACCCCGGCAATTCGGGAGGGCCGCTCCTCGACCTCAGAGGGCAGGTCGTCGGGATGAACTCGGCGATGCACCAAGGCGGCGGCATCGGATTCGCCATTCCGATCAACATGATAAAGGCCATCCTCCCCGTCCTTCTGCGCGACGGGCACCTGACGCGGAGCGCCCTCGGCATCCGGATCAAGGACGCCCGGGAGCTCGCGCGGGAGGAGCGACAGGCCTTGGGGCTCTCCGAGAGCGACACGGTCAACGGCGCCGTGGTCGACTACGTCGCCCCCGGCGGGCCGGCCGACAAGGCGGGCCTGACGGCGGGGGACATCGTCGTGGCCTTCGAAGGGACGCCCATCGACCGGTCGTCGAAGCTCCAGTGGCTCGCGAGCACGACCGGGGTCGGCCGTACCGTGACGGTGCGTGTCCAGCGCGAAGGCAAGCAGTTCGACCAGAAGGTGACC
The DNA here is from genome assembly GCA_050012715.1 of Polyangiaceae bacterium. Lineage (GTDB taxonomy): Bacteria > Myxococcota_A > Polyangia > Polyangiales > Polyangiaceae > Palsa-1150. The sequence continues at coordinate 17,725 of JBEKGQ010000004.1, read as the reverse complement.
CTCGGGCAGCTCCCGGAGCAGCCCGCTGCGGCGGCCGGTCCTCGCTAGCGGGCTGGACTCGTATTACCGTAGGGCGGTGCCGGGCCGCCCCTCTGCTCGACGCGCGTCCGATGGGGAGAATCCCCCCCAGCCGTCGTCGCCCCCGCCTGCGGTGCCCGCGGTGAATACCCCAGCGCCAGCGGCGTCCAACACCAAGCAGGACCGAGCAAGAGAAGCGGAGGAAGACCGTGCGCTTATCGCGAGGGCGCAGGCCGGTGACATGGGGGCATTTCGACGACTGGTCGAGCGCCACCAGCGCCGGGCATTCGCGATCGCGCTTTCCCTGGTGCGCGACGAGAACGACGCACGCGAGCTCGTGCAAGACGCCTTCCTCCGCGTCTTCAAGAACCTGGGAGGGTTCCAGGGCAGTTCCAGCTTCTTTACCTGGCTCTATCGGATCATCACGAACCTCAGCATCGATCTCATTCGCAAACCCGGCCGCCAGACCACCGATCTCGAAGAGGCCCGCCTCGAGGTCGACGACGGGGCGGACTTCGAATTGCCTTTCATCAGCCGCATGGACGGCGCCGACCCGGTCGACGTCGTGCGTCGGCGCGAGATCGCCGCAAGACTTCAGACAGCGCTCGACGCGCTTCCGAGCTACCACCGGGCGGTCATCGTGATGCGCGAGATCGACGGCCTGAGCTACGAGGAGATGGCTCAGGCCATGAGTGTGTCGAAGGGCACGATCATGAGCCGGCTGTTCCACGCACGTCAGAAGCTCCAGCGCGCGCTGGCCGACTGCTACAAGGAGCAGGTCGGCGCGCGTCCGTCGGGCGAGGTGCCCGCTCCGGCGAGCGAACCGGGGAGCGCGCCATGAGCCTCTCGCGGGAGACGATGACGGAGCTGATGGCGTTCGCCGACGGCGAGCTCGACGGCGAGGCGCGCGCACGCGTAGAGAAGCTCGCGGCGGAGAGCCCCGAGGCGCGGCGTCTGGTCGAGGCGATGCGGTCGCCGGCGCTCGGCGTGTGGCTGGCCGAAGGGATGGACGAGCGAACCGCGGCCGCCGACGGCATCGCCGACGCGGTCATGGCGAAGATCGACGCCGCGCGGAAGGACGCCGGCATCGAGGGGGTCGTGCGGCTCTCCGCCGCGCGGTCGCGACGGTCGAGCATCACGCGCGGCCAGGTCGCGGCGATGGCGGGCTTCCTCGCGCTCGCGGCGACCATCTTCCTCTACATGCGCAACGACCGCGAAGGGACCGACCTGGTCGCTCCCGTCGCCAGCGCCGTCATCCCGACGACGGTCGTGCCGAGCGCCGACCAGCCGCCCGTCGCGGCGACGACGGCGATGGCGCAGGCCGCGACCCCTCCGCAGGGACAGGGGGTGGAGGTCGACGAGATCGACTCACCCGCGCACGGCGTCACGGTGTTCGAGATCCCGGCCAGCGGGGTGGCCGCCGCGGCCGGCGGGGGAGCGCCTCCGCCCAGCGTGGTCATCATGATCGAGGACGAGCCGGTGCCGGTGAAGCAGCCATGATCCGTCGGAGGACGCTGCTCGCGGCCGGCGCCGCCATCGTGCTGGTGGGCGGGACGAGCGTGGCCTGGGCCACGCCCCCGAAGGGGCCGAACATCGAGCTGACGATCATCCACGCCACGTTCGTCGATGGTGGAGCGTCCATCGACGCGCGCCTGCCGCGCCTGCCCACGCTGACGAAGTCCGAGCCCTTCACGCACTACAACGTCTTCACGTTGCTCGATCGCAAGCAGCTCCCCCTCGAAACGGGCAAGCCCGTCGCGTACGCGCTCGTCAACGGGCGCAACGTCGCGGTGACGCTCGGCGGCGTGTCCCAGGGAGACGCCGGCGGCAAGCGCTACCAGCTCGAGGCCCACATCGGCGAGCCAGGCAAGGCGGCGTACCTGAAGGGGCTCCAGGTCACGCTGGGAGAGAACCAGCCGTTCTACGTCGGCGGCCAAAGCTACCAGGGCGGGACGCTCTTTCTGGAGCTGGTCGTTCTGCCCTGAGGAGGCCCCGCGCGTGGCGGAGAACCGGTGACTTGCCGGGTTTTCGCCCCGCCGGAAGGCCTGTGGTAACGAGGAAGCTGAGATGCTCTCCCGCAAGGCGGACGGACCGCTGACGGTGCAGATCCCCGGTCCTGCGGAGGACCGGCCCTCGTGGACCCGGGTGGGCGTCATCGCGGCCATCGGCTTCATCGTCGGGGTCGCCTGGCCGCGGCTCGCCGGCGTGCGGCTGGGCCCGAGCGTTCCGGAGAGCGCCACCGCATCGGTCGCGGCGAGCGCCGCCGCTTCGCCCGAGCCCGTCGCGGCCCCGCCGGTGACCGCTCCTCCGGCACCCCCGTCGGCCGGCGTATCGGCCGCCGTGGTGGCACCTGCGCCGACGGCTTCGACGCCGGCGGCGGTGACCGTCAACGTCGGCCACGGGGTCGTCTTCGCGTGCAAGTCGTCCGACGGCGACTCGCTCAAGGGCGGCGACTGCGGCACGCTCCCCGGCCTCGACGGCATCATCATGCCTCGCCTGCACAAGCTCGCGGAGTGCCCCGAGGCGGCGGGCGAGACGGGTAAGCTGCACCTCGTCGTTCACGTCGACTTCCCGCGCGGCGGCCTCGGCGTCGACCTCGGTCGCGGGCACGGCGTCCCCTCGCCGGACGCGCTCCTCGCCTGCGCCAAGACGGCGATGAGCGGCGCTGGCCTGGGAGGCGTACCCCACGACAACCCGAGGTACAGCGTCTCGTACACGATCACGTTCGCGAGCGAAGGATCGGCCGCCGCGCCGGCCAGCGCGTCCGCGTCCTCGCGCCCCGCCGCGGGTGGTGACGCCGCGGAGGGAACGGCGCAGGTGGTCTGGGAGGTCGCCATCGTTCGCGACGCTCCGAAGACCGGGAAGGTCGTGGCGCGCCTCCAGCACGGTGCGGAGCTCCACCTCGGCCCGGTAAAGGACGGTTGGTACCCGGTGAAGTTCGGCGACGGCTTCACGAACGACGGCTGGGTCTACCGCGGAGCCATCGGTCGCTAGAAGGGCGGGCCGTCGTCGTCCGGATCGCTTTCGGCCGCGTCGGTGGCGAAGGGCGTCGTGCGGGCGCGGCCTTGCTCGTCGACCGCCAGGAGCTGCTCGACGCGCTTCTCGGCTGCGTCCAGCCGCTGTTGGGAGACTCGCGACAGCTTGACCCCCTCCTCGAAGAGACGCAGCGACTCCTCGAGGGGCAGCTCACCGCGCTCGAGCGTCTGCACGATCTCGGTCAGCCGCTTGATGGCCGCCTCGAACGAGACGCCCTCGGGGGCCGGCGGCGCGGGGGTCGCTTTCGGGCTCATGGGTCAGCGAGATTCGTACGCGGGCAGGCGGGGCGCAAGCCGGACCCGTGCGTCTCCGGGCGGCAAGCCGGGAACGAGCGCAAAGCCTTCCTCGTCGAAGACGATCGGCCGCGCCTCGCCGCTCGCGTCGACGAGTGTCGCGGTGAGCTCGCGCGGAAGCGCGGCTCCCTCCGCGGGCAGCACCCTCAGCCAGGCGACCTCGGGTCCTCGCGCCCGCTCGCTCGGAAGGGCCCTCCCGGCGAGCGCTCGCTGCGCCCGGGCGCGCGTCACCCGATCGGGATCGAGGCGTGCGGCGAGCTCCATCGCCTCCCGCCAAGAGGGTGCGGCCCGCTCCGCCTCGGGCCGCGCGGCGAGGGCCTCGACGAGCGCGCGCCGCACCTCGGCGAAGGGCTCCCAGGTGTACGCGCGCGCCAGCCGCCCGACGGCGTCCGGAGCCCTGCTCCCGGCGAGTCCCCGCGCGACGTGCGCCCGCATCAGCGGGTCCCGGGAGGCCATCAGCGCATCGACCTTGGGCGTGAGCTCCTCGTCCGCGCGACGCGCGAGGGCGAGCGCCGCGAGGGCCGCCTCCGGCCCGCCCGCTTCGGCACGATCGACCAGCGTCGTCGTGGGAACGACGCCAGCGGGATCCCCCTCCGCGAGGCCCGCCGCGAGCACCTGCCGCGTCGTCTCGTCGGGCTCGACCGCCAGCCGCGCCGTCAGCGCTTCGGCGCCCGTCCCGCGTCCTCCGCCGCGCGCGAACGATGCCATCGCGGCGGCACGCCGTACCCGCGGGTCCCGATCTCCGAGGGCGTCGCCGAGTGGCCGCTCCCCCAGCGCCACGAGCGCCTCCACCCCCAGCGCGCGGTCCGCTCCGTCCCCCGACGCCGCCAGCGCGGCGAACAGCGCGTCGCCACGCGCGCTCCGCTCCCCGCGCACCGCCCGCCGGACGAAGTACGCGCGCGCCGCGAGCCGTCGCGTCGACGGCGCCGCCCCCAAGGTCTCGATCGCCGCCATCGCGACCGGACACGGCGATCGCGCCAGCGCTTCGGCGGCGTCGCCTCCAAGGCGAGGATCGGCCGCCAGGGTGAGGAGCGCGGTCACCGCGGCGGGGCTCACCTGGCGTCCGAGGGCCGCCACCGCGAGCGAGCGAAGCTCCGCGTCCGCCGAAGCCGCCGCACGGGCCGCGGCCGCCTTCGTCACGCCCTCGGACCGGACGTCCTGGGCGATGCGGAGGCCCTCGCGCACCGTGACGTCGTCGGCCACCAGGGCCTCGACCGCCGGCCCGCCGTCGGTAGCGCCCAGGTGAACCAGCGCCTCCGCGCCGGCGACGCGGACCCGAGCGTCCTTGTCCTTCGAGGCCTCATGCGCCACGTCGATGGCGCGCGCATCCCCGGAGAGCCCGAGCGCGGCCACCGCGGCGGCGCGCAGCGCCGGGTCGCTCGTGTGCACGGCCCCCAGCACCGCTCCGAGCGAGCGGGTGAGCGTGACTCCGCCGAGGAGCGGGGCGGCGGGCGGATGCACCGCGAGCGCGTCGAGCGCGGCGGTCTGTCCGGGGCGCCCCGAGCGTGCCGCGGTGAGGAGGGCCTCGACCGCCGCGTTGGTCCCCGACTGGGCCAGGGCCATCGCGGCCTCCTGCCGCGCGAGGAGGACCCGCGCGACGTTGTCCGTCTCTTCGGCCGCCGGATCGCGTCCCCCTCCGACCGCGTGCACGTTGAACGCCTGCGACGACTCGTTGAGAACGGATTCCAGCGCCGCCCGCGCGGGCTCCCGATCGATCCACGAAGCGAGGCCCCGGACGACCACCAGCAGCGCCCGCGGATCCTGCCTCGCCACGCCGTCGATCGGAGCCCTCGGATCGAAGCCGCCCGGGAGCCCGGCGCCGGCGGCGCGCTGCAGCAGGGCGAGGCCCTCCGGCGTCCGCGTCGCCGCGGCGCGCTCCAGGCCGCGCAGGCGGTCGTCGGGGTCCGTCGAGCGCAGGAGGCGCAGCGCGACGTCGACGCCGAAGCGACCCCGGAGATCCGTGGCCGGCCCCTCGACGCCGTTCGCGGCGCCCGGCGCCGCCGGCGCCGCCGGCGGTGGTCGCCCGCGCGACCCGCCGGACAATGGCCGCATGGGCATCGGTTGCGCCCGGGCCACCGTTCCGACGGTCGTCGCGAGCGCCGCCGCCGCGGCCAGGGACGCCCACGTGCGCCTCACTTCGTCTCCTTCGGGTCCTTCTTGTCCGGCAGCGGGATCGCGGGCTTCTCGCGCGTGCTGAGGAGCACGAGGAAGCCGACGCCGCTCGCGGCTCCGGGCTGCTGCTTCACCGCGTCCCAGCCTACGGCCTCGGCGGCCCCTGGCCGGTGGGTGTAGGTCGCGAGGCGGTTCGCCACGAGCATCGCCCGCTGGAGCGAGCCTCTCTGCGCCTCTTCGGGCTTGCCGGGGCCCGGACGCGCGCCCACCGCGAGCGTCCAGTCCGGACGGCGGTTCATCTCGAGCGCGATCGCGCGCAGCGTCGTCGCGCTCTTGGGGTCGATCGCGAGCGTGTCGCTCGTTCCCGTGAAGACGATCGGCTGCGCGACGTGCAGCTGGACTTGGCCTTTGACGACCTCGACCACGGCCAGCGGCCGTCCGCCCTCGTCGGGACACCCGTCCTCGTCCTTCACACCGTTGAAGACCTCGGCCTGGTCCGGGCACTGGTCCACGTCGTTGTCGTAGGTGTCGCCGTCGCGGTCGGGGTTGGGGCAGCCGTTGCGCGTCGGGTCCGTCGAAGGCTCACCCTTCACGCGCGGACACGCGTCCTCCTTGTCGGGGATCCCGTCGCCGTCGTCGTCCGGATCGGGGCAGCCGTCGAAGTCCTCGAAGCCGTCCATGTCCTCGGGCTGATCGGGGCACTTGTCGGCGTCGTCGGGGATGCCGTCCCGGTCGCGATCCTGCGCCGCGGGCGGGCAGCCGTTCTTCCGCGGATCGTCGCTGTGCACGCCCTTGACCGCGGGGCACGCGTCGACCGGGTCGGGGACGCCGTCGCCGTCGGTGTCGGGGGCCGGGCAGCCGTTCTTTCGTGGGTCGTTCCACCAGACCCCCGGGACGAGCGGGCAGGCGTCCTGGGTGTCGAGGATGCCGTCGCCGTCCGCGTCGTCTTCGGGACAGCCGTCCTCGTCCTGGATGCCGTCGAAGTCCTCGGCGAGATCGGGGCACTCGTCCACGTCGTCGGGGATGCCGTCGCCGTCGCGATCGTGAGCGCGGGGAGCCCAACCCACGGCGACGATCACGCGGAATGCCGGCACGCCCACCGACTGGTCCAGCCCGAGGTCGGCGCCCGCCAGGACGAACGCGTCCCGGTAGTGACCGAGCCCGATGCGGTCGTCGAGCGCGAAGAGCACCGGGGACAGGCTGGACGCCCCGGCCTGGAAAGGCGCGACCGGCGTCACCGGGAGTGTGCCGTGGAAGGCCACCTCCCAGGACTGCCGATCGTCGGAGTCGAGCGACGGGAAGACGCCCTTGGGGCGCAGCGTCGCGCCGATGGACCAGGGAAGCTCGTCACCGAAGGTCACCCCCCCGAGCGAGACGTCGGGCCACGTCTGCTGCGCCGTCCGCAGCGTGTAGCCGACCGATGCCCGCAGGGCGCCGACCCCGAGCGCGTACTCTCCCATCAGGCGCAGCGAGACGGTGACCGACCCGTCGCTCGCGAAGCTCGCCCGGTCTCCGGTCGGGACCGAAAGCGCCCCGAGCGCCGCCAGGCCGAACCCGAGCGGTACGCCGTGGGGATCGTTGCGGAGGATGGTCCCCTTGCCGAGGACGCTCACGTCGCCGATGCCGCTCGTCGGCACCTTGCCGCCGCTCACGATGGTCGCGGGCAACCCGGAGGTCCCGTCCTGGAAGAGGTAGACCGGTACGTCCACGCCGATCGCCGCGCGGTCGCCGAGGCCCAGGCCGGCGACGAGGTCGGCCCCGAGCAGGTGGGCCAGCGGAGTCGAGGCGACCGCGCTCGTCGACGCGTCGCGCAGCACGACGGGCTTCTGCGAGTAGCTGAACCAGGCGGCGGTGTTCCACTGCCAGGCTCCCGGCGCCTGCGTGGGCTCGAGGACGAGGCCCGCCTCGGGCGCCATCGACGGTCTCCACGTACGCGCGTCGATGGAAGGCTCGGTCTGCGCTGCTGCGAGGGAAGGGAAGAGAGCGAGGAGCGCCGGGAGGAGCGTCGCAGGCAGGCGGCGGAAGACAGGCATGGGAGGCAGGCTCCCGGCAGAGTATGCGAGGGCGCGCCATAGAAGAAGGGCGGCCACACGTGTCGTGGGCCGCCCTTGCGATGTGCAGCGGGGTGACGACGCCGGGCTATGGCGGGGTCAGCCTCCACACGCGGCCGCCGCCCGAGGCGGTGTAGTAGATGCCGGTCGAATCCACCGCGATGGCGAGCGGCTCGTCCGAGCTCTTGGCGAGCACGGTGATGGCGCCGGGAGTGCTGCCGGTGGGGAAGGGTTGACTCGAGACGGTGCCGTTGTTGGGGTCCCAGTCGGTCCAGTAGACGCTCGTGCCGTCGATGGCGATGCCCGTGGCCTGGAGTTGACCCGGGGCGAGCACCAGCGGGTTTCCACCGGCGAGCGGCATGGTCTCCACCTCGGTGGCGGTCCCCGTGTTGTTCTGCGCGGTGAAGAAGATCGCGGTCGTGTTGACCGCGATGCCGTAGGCGCCGGTCGCGTTGGACGCCTGGGTGAGGATCTTGGGCGCCCCGCCATCGCCCGACACCGACACGCTCATCACGGAGGCGGATCCGTTCGCGGTCGTCCCCGTGTAGTTCGTCCAGTAGAGGATCCCGTTCTGCGCCGCCATGCCGTAGGGCGACTGTCCTCCCGAGGCGAGCACGGTCGGCGTGGTGCTGCCCGTGCTGGCGATGGGCACCATCTTGACCGTGCCTCCGACCGTCTGCCCGAAGTAGACGTTCGTGGCGTCGATGGCGATCGAGGCGGGCCCCTGGAGTCCGCTGGCGATCGTGATCGGGGTACTGCCGCCGCCGAGAGCGAGCTTCTGGACGGTGCCCGACGTTCCGGACCCCCCTCCGGGCGCGGACTGGCTGTCGTAGTTGGTCCAGTAGACGTTGTTGTCGTCCACCGCGATGGCGTACGGCCAGTCCTGGTTGATGGCCAGCGTGGTGATCGGGCCGCCCGTCTCCGGCTCGCTCATCACGGTGCCCGCGGCGGCGTAGTCGGTCCAGTAGACGACGCCGTCGTGCACCGCGATGCCCGACGGGGAGGTCTGTCCGCACGCGAGCGCGACCAGGGTCTCGCCAGCGACGGGGCTCGCGCCGCTGAAGCAGAAGCCGGCGTCGCCACCGGCGTCCGTCGGCGGACCCGCCTCGCCGCCCGACCCCGCCCCCGACTCGGACCCGGAGCCCGACCCCGAGTCCGACCCCGATCCCGATCCGGCGTCCGACCCGGACCCCGACCCCGAGCCCGAAGACGACCCGGACGACGAGGTCGAGCCGGACGAGGAGGTCGAGCCGGACGAGGAGGTCGATGATCCCGACGAAGACCCACTGCCTCCATCCGCCGGGCTCGTCGTGTTGACCGTGCAACCGATCGTGTTGGCGGCGCCGGCGGCGAGGGCCAGCAGCGTCGCCGTTCCCGTGAGCGCCCACATCTGCTTCGTCGAGATCATCGTCAGGTTCCTCCCTCGTGCGAGTCGGTGGTCGTACGCGCCGTCACTTGGCGTAGTTGCAGCCGGTCTGGGTCTGGCTGATCGCGGTGCCGACGGCCTGGAGGGCCGCGTCGCGCCAGCCGCCCTTGTTTTGCTCCGCGTTGCCGAGCGCGCTCTTGGCGCCCTCCAGCTGGCTCAGCGCGCTGGCCATGTGCGGTTGGTCGTGGCACGGGCCCGTGAGGCTCGGCGGCGGATCGGGATTCTTGTTGGCGGACGCGGTCTGGATGCCGATCGAAGCGACGAGTCCAGCGGCGAGGCACAGTGCGAGGGGCTTCCAGGGATTCATGTTCTTCTCTCTCCGAGTGGTGGTGGATTGTTGGTGGGTGTCCCGCCCCGGCGCAGGGCTTCTGCGCGCGGCGACCTGACGCCGGACCCAACTGCACCGCGCGCGCCATCGCGTTCGACTTTCCGTCGCGGGCCCAAGTGCGCGGACGAGGCCGGACGCACGCGCCGGGAGTGGTGCGCGGCGGGTGTCACAAGTGACTTGTGACACCGCATGTGGCAGCGCGATTCAGCGTCGCTTGGTGGGCCGATCGAGCGAGTGCCGCGCGATCTCGCGATAGAGCTGCGTCCTCTGCAACCCGAGGCTCCGCGCCGCGCGGCTCACGTTGCCATCGTGGTCCGTCAGGGCCCGCTCGATGGCCGCACGCGTCAGCTCCTCGCCGTGGCGTACGTAGCGTCGCGGGCTCGGCGTCTCCGCTGCGGGCGGACGTGACGAGGCAGGCGCGAGCGGCTGCCCGGCCGAGGGCGAGAGGTGCTCCGGGCGCACGCGGTCCGCGCGCTCCGCGATGGCGCGGCTCGCCGCATCCCGGATGTGGCGCCGCAGCTCGCGTACGTTCCCGGGCCAGGGCCGGAGCATGCACGCCTCGACGAGCTTGGCCTGCGGAGCGAGGCCGGGTGCCACCGCGACGATCTCGGCGACGATGTGCTGGGCCATCTCGTCGAGCCGGTCGCGCAGGGAGGGGAGCGTCACCTCCGGCGGCGCGATGCGGTGATAGAGATCCGCCCGGAACCGTCCCTCGGAGACGGCACGACGGAGCTGGACGTGGGTGGCCACGCAGATGCGCAGCGCGACGTGCGTCCCCTGCGTCGATCCCAGGGGCACGACCTCGTGCGTCTCGAGGACTCGCAGGAGCTTGGCCTGGACTTGGAGGTCGAGCTCTGCGCCCTCGTCGAGGAAGAGCACTCCGCCGTCGGAGGCACGAACGTGCCCGGTGACGTCCGCCGTCGCGCCCGAGTAGGCCCCCTTCTTCGCGCCGAAGAGCAGCCGCTCGGCGAGGCCCTGCGGGATGGTCGCGCAGTTGACCGCGACGAAGGGCCCGCTCGCGTTCGGCCCGCGCTGGTGAAACCTCCGCGCCGCGAGCTCCTTGCCCGTCCCGCTCTCCCCCGAGACGAGCAGCGTCTCGCTCCCTGCGGCGGCGCGCTCGACCGCGGAGAGGGCGTCGCGCATGCGCCCGCCGACCACGACGCCGTGCTCGGTCGTGGTCGGGCAAAACGCCGAGACGTCGCCGTACGGGACGACGATGGTGTCGGCGGCGCGGATGATCCGCGGCGTGAGGCCGGTCACCTCGCCGTGGATCTCCTCGCCGTCGACGAACGTCCCGTTTCGACTTCCGAGGTCACGCACCGTCCACCCGTCGGCCGAGGCGCGGAGCGAGCAGTGGCTCCGCGAGAGTCGATCGTCGGGCAGCAGGGTGCCCCCCTGGCCGGCGCGTCCGATGACGAGCGGCTCGTCCCCGAGGGCGATCACCAGGGACATCGCGGACGCACCCGAGAACACGACGAGGACGCCCGGGCGGGGGCGCGCCTCGCCGCGGGTGGTCTCCCGGGTGGCATCGGCCGTCTCGGCCAGCATTCGTCCGAGCGTAGTACGGGTGGCGCCCACCGAGCGAGGCCCGACCGGGCCGGGACGTCATGGTAGCGTCGGACACGTGGGGCTCTTCCGCGCAGCCGCCCTCGGCGGGGCCGTCGCCGTCTTCCTCCACACGCTTCGCGCGGGGGCTCAGTCGCTGCCCGCTCCCGCGGATGCCGCGAAGCTGTTCGACGAGGCCCGCGTCCTCATGGCGGATGGGCAATACGCCGAGGCGTGCGCCAAGCTCGAGGCGAGCGAGGCCCAGGACCCGGGGATCGGGACGGAGTTCAACCTCGCCCGTTGCTACGAGCTCGTGGGTCGCTTCGCCAGCGCGCGCGGGATGTACCGGCGCGTCGTGGAAGAGACGCACGCCGCGGGTCAGACCGAGCGCGAGGTGGTGGCGCACGACCTGAACGTGAAGCTCCAGGGGCGGGTGGCGCACCTCGTCCTGCAGGTCGCCTCGCCGCCGCAGGCGGCGCTCGAGATCCGCGTCGATGGCGCGCTGTTGCCCTCCTCGGAGTGGGGGCAGCCGCGCGAGGTCGATCCGGGGCCGCACGAGGTCGAGGCGTCCGCGGCGGGGTTGCTCCCGTGGAAGACGACCGCGCGCGTCGCGGGCGAGGGCACCACGGTCACGCTCGACGTCCCGCCGCTCCTGCCGAGGGCCGCCGTCGAACCGGTCGTGGTCGCGCCGTCGGCCGCCATGACGCCGCGGACCAGCGAGGCATCGTCCGGGACCGCGAGCAGCTCGCAGCGCATCGTCGCGCTGGCGCTCGGGGGCCTCGGCCTTGCCGGGCTGGTCCCCGGCACGTACTTCGGGCTGCAAGCGGCGTCGCTGGAGTCGCGCGCAAACCCGCTGTGTCCGGGGAACCAGTGCGATTCGACGGGCTACTCGGACCGAACGAGCTCGCGATGGAACGGGGACGCGTCGACCGTCTCGTTCGTCGTCAGCGGGGCGCTGCTCGCCGCGGCCGGCATCGTCTGGCTCACCGCGCCGCACGCTCCTTGAGCTGGCGCCGGAGCGCGCTCAGGGCGCCCGCGCGCAGCGGATGCCTCCCTTGAAGTCGCGCGTGATGGGCGTGTACCAAGTCCGGTTGTTCGCGAGCATCGGTACGTCGTAGACCCACCAGTTCCCGCCGCGGGTCGAGCGGAACGGCGTCGGCACGAGCTGCGCGCAGTCGTCGCACGGGAGGATCCACGCCGCGTCGTACCAGTCGAGGGTCCACTCGAAGATGTTCCCGCCCATGTCGAGCTGACCCCACGCGGCGGCTCCCATCGGCGCGCTCCCGACGGGAGCGATGTTCGCGACCGACATGCACGTTCCGGCCGCGTCGACGCCCACCTGGCCACCGTCCGGGTAGTTGCAACCGTAGATCGCGTACAGGTTCTGTACGCCGGGGTCCGCTGCACCCCAGGGATACTTGCGGTAGTCGATGCCACCGGCGGAGGCGTACTCCCATTCGGCCTCGCTCGGCAGAAAGCCCCCATCCCAGATGCAGAACGCGTAGGCCTCGTACCAGTCGACGCAGTTGATCGGCAGGCTCTCCTGGGTCGAAGGAGCGTTCGTCCACGTCGAGGCGGCGCCGCAGGAGGTCAGGGTGTTGTCCCAGTGACCCTGGCCGCCGCCGTCTATCTGCGAGAGGTCGACGTTCCACGAGGGATCCCACCCCGTCTCGTAGGTCGCCGATCCGTCGATGGTCTCCTCGAGGCCCCCGCCGTCCCGAAGGTACGTGTGGATCCCCGAGCCCGGAGGAGGAGCCACCCACGTCTTCGAGGCCATCACGAACTGACGGAATCGACCGACGGTGACCTCGTACTTGTCGAGCCGGAAGGCGCTCACCGTCGCCTGCTCGCCGAAGTCGGTCGCCACGCCGTTCAACACGGCGTACGCGCGAAAGTACGTACCGCTGGGCACCGGGAGACTGCCGCAGCAGCTGTCTCCGGCCGTTCCGCAGGTCGTCACCCCGGGGCCTCCGTCCGGGGGGCAGCTCGGCGGAAGGGGCGCCGACGCATCCCCCTCGGCGTCATCGTCCGTCGGCGAGTCCGGTCCGGGCGCGTCCTGGGACGCGCTGTCGGTCGCTTGGCCCCCGTCCGCCGTGCCGTCTGCCGTCGTGCCGTCTGCCGTCGTGCCGTCCTGCATGGTCGCGTCCACGCCGGCGGCGCCGTCCGCGGTGACGCTCGCTTCCGCGCCGCCGTCGGGCGCGAGCTCCGGATCGGGCGTACCGAGAATCGCGTTGCACCCGGCGATGACGGCGACCGCGCCCGCGAGGACCATGCACGCCGACGACCGTGGTCGCCGGCGGGCCGATGGGCGGGCGGACGGGTGCGGCCCCATGCGATATCCTCGTCCCGGAGTGCGCAGTCCGTCCAGTGTCCCGATCGGAGCGACCCTCGCCGGGAAGTACCGCGTCGACGCGGTGCTCGGCACGGGCGGCATGGGGGTCGTCCTCGCCGCGACGCACGTGCACCTCCGGCAGCGCATCGCGATCAAGCTCCTCCACCCGGAGGCCGCGGCCCGTCGCGGCGGGGTGGAGCGATTTCTCCGTGAGGCCCGGGTCGCCATGAGCCTGCGGGGCGAGCACGTCGTCCGGATCTTCGACGTCGGGACGCTCGACGACGGGTCTCCGTTCATCGCCATGGAGTGCCTCGTGGGGCAGGACTTCGGCGCTCTCCTCGACGCCGGTGCCCCGCTCGCGCCCACTCTCGCCGTCGACTACATCCTCCAGGCCAGCGAGGCGATCGCCGAGGCGCACGTCCTCGGGGTCGTGCATCGCGATCTGAAGCCGGCGAACCTGTTTCTCACCAAGAGGGTCGACGGCACGCCGTGCGTCAAGGTCCTCGATTTCGGCGTCTCCAAGATCGCGCCGGCCGCCGACGTCGGGCCGGAGCTCGACGAGACCGCCGCCTCGTCCTCGCGCGTCGACGATCCGCCGAGCGCCCCGGCCTCCGAGCCGCCCCCGGGGCGAGACCGGATCACGCGCGGCAGCGCCCTCATCGGCTCGCCGCGCTACATGGCCCCGGAGCAGATCCGGTCGCCCGCCGACGTCGACGCCCGCGCGGACGTCTGGGCGCTGGGGGTCATCCTGTTCGAGCTTCTCACCGGGCAGCCGCCGTTCGACGGTGGCACCCTCGAAGAGCTGCGCGCGCGGGTGATGTTCGCGCCCGCCCCCCGCGTCCCGGGGGCGGCGGCCCCGCTGCAGGCGGCCATCCACCGCTGCATGGCCAAGGAGCCCGCGCAGCGGTTCGCGTCGGTGCACGCGCTCGCGGAGGCGCTCGCGCCGTTCGCGTCGAAGGACGGCGCAGCCTCCGCCGCGCGCGTCGGCCGCATCGGCGGATCGCTGGACACGATGAGCGACAACCCAATCGTCCGCGATCTCGGGCGCGCCCCGGGGCGCACGTCGGCACGGATGGCCCTGGCCGCAATAGCCGTCGTGGTCGCCGGTGCCGCGGCGGTCGTGGTCGCGTGGGTGGTGCTCCCGAGGGGGACCGCCGCGCCCGCGCAGACGGTGGCTGCCTCGAGCCGCCCGGTGCCGCCGTCGGATATGCCCGTGAGCGCGACACTGCCCTCCGCCGCCGCGAGCACGCCGACCGCGCCGAGCGGCCACGCCCCGGACGACGTGGCATCGGCGGCGACGGCTCCCGCGGCGCCTCAGGCCGCGCGCCTCGCCGGGCGCAAGGTCGTGCGACCCACGGTGAGCGCGGAGCCGCCGGTCGCCGCCGCCACCGCGGGGCAGCCTCCGCCCGCGCCCGATCCGTTGCAGCTCGACGCGGGCTTCCTCTTCCGCGGGCGCAAGTGAACCCGGTCGGCGTGCGCGGGAGCGCGTCGCTCCGACCCGACCGAGCCGAAGGGTAGGACGTCGAAGGTCCCGGCGAGGGCGTTGAAGGTCCCGGCGAGGGCGTTGAAGGCCCCGGCGGGGGCGTTGAAGGCCCCGGCCGGGGCGTTGAAGGTCCCGGCGAGGTCGGCCGGGGTGGTGGCGAGGGCGTCGAGGGTCCTCCTCGGGTCGGCCGGGCCGGTGGCGAGGGCGTCGAGGGTCCTCCTCGGGTCGGCCGGGGTCCCGTTTCCCGTTTCCCGGGCCCCGTTACTGCGCGGCGCCCGGGGCGTTGCACGTGCCGTAGCCGTTGAGCGTCCCGATGCACTGCACTCCCTGCGCGGCTCCGCAGCACTCCTGCGACTGCCCTGCGTCGCAGCGCGACCCGGTCGCCACGCAGCCCGTGCTCGGCGTCCCGCACACCAGCGTCGTCACGCCTCCGTCCGACTGGGGCAGACAGCTCCCGGTGCAGCAGTCGTTGTCCGTCGCGCAGCTTCCGCCCATTCCCTGGCACGGCGCGAGCGCCCAGTAGGCGCGCTGCGACTGCTGCGGCGCCACGATGGCCTGGTTGACGAGCGTGAACGGCGGGTGGCTCGGGTCGCTGCCGGGCGCCGCCCCCGGCGAGATCGCCGTCACCCATAGCTTCTTCGGCGTCGCCAGCGTCGGGTACCCGTCGGTCCGGAAGCTCGCGAAGACGACCCAGTAGTAGCCGCCCACCTGCACCGGCAGCGGCTTCGGCTCGTAGTTCTGCGTCGCGAAGGCGGCCTGCGAGCCCGCGTTCGCGTTCGAAAGCGTGACCCGGACGTAGCCGCCGCCCGACGCCGGCTGCAGCATCGCGAGCGCCCCGTCGACGTAGTGCACCTCGTCGATGTAGTCGGGCAGCATGTAGTTGTATTCGGACTGCTGCGTCGAGTGCGTCTCCTCGAAGACGACGCTCTTCGAGTCGGGGAGGAACGTCGGCACCTTCGTGAAGGCGCCGGCGCCGATGCCCGCGTCCGCGACCGTCGAGTCGTAGATCGTCTGCGGGTTGCTCAGCGTGACCGAGCCGCCCGATCCGCCGTCCACGAGCGCGGTCGCGATGTCGACGATGCCGATGGACTGGCTCGCCGCGCCCGCGCTGCCGGTGCCGGCGGGGTTCGTCGCGTTGACGTAGACGAGGTGGTTCCCGTCGACGGAGTACTCCGGCACGAACATGTTGAAGTCGCCGTTCACCGTCATCGTCGTCGACAGCGGCTGAACGACGCCCGCGTCGTCGACGAGCGGCGACCCGGGGACCGACCACGCGAGCAGCGTCTCCCCGCCCCAGAACTGGTTCAGCGCGCGCAGGACGACCTTGCCGTCGGGGCTGTTCGTCCCCCACCCGAGGCCGCGCGAGTCGATGCTCGTGATCGGGTACGGGAGGTTGGCCGGGGACGTCGCGAGCTGCGTGTAGCCGCCGTCCGCCTCGATCCGGTAGACGCCGGTGAGGTCGCCCACCGTCGAGTCGTCGGTGCCCATCGTGATCGTGTTCCCCGACGCCGCCACGCCGTGGCAGATGACGCATCCCGGCTGCAGGTGCGACGGTGGCTGCGTGACCCCGGGCTTCACCGCCCAGAGGCCGAAGTCCGTCCCGCCCTCGGGGAGCGTGTCGGAGCTGTAGCTCTCGTAGTAGATGACGCCCGTCAGCTGCCCGGGCGCGATGACGAGGTGCGCCTGCGCCGGCCCGTACGCGACGCCGTTCGCGGCCTTCACGATCGAGAGCACGACGTTCGCCGGCGGGGTCGACTGCGTCGCGCTGGCGAGCGCGCCGTCCCACATCGCCTGCGGGATCGCCGCCTGGAGCTGCGCCGGGTTGCCGACGTGCCCGTAGCCGTCCCAGTGGAAGCTCGTCGTGTCGAGGCTGATCTTGAAGTCGACCGGAGCGATCGACCCGGCCGAGAACTCGGCGACGGGGGCGAGGAGGCCGAGCGGGAAGACGGTCTGGTCGTACGGGTAGATGATGGTCGTCGGCGTCCCGGCGTCGTCGCCGGTGGGGGTTCCCTGCAGCGCGGTGAGGTTCGGGGCCGAGATGCCGGTGGCGCTCTGCGGAATCGTGGTCCCGTCGGGGAGCGTCACGCTGCCGAGCTGCGCGCTCAGGCTCACCGTGATGGCGACCGTGGTCTGCGCCTTCGCCATGCCGTAGGTCGCGATGACGGTGGCGGTGCCGGCGATGGAGCCCTGCGGGGTGAAGGTGCCGGACGGGCTGATCGTGCCCAGCGTGTAGTCGGCGAGGGACCAGGTGGACGTCACGGTCTGCGTGACGCCGTTCAGGGTCAGCGTCGACGTGAAGGCCTGCGTCGGCACCGTGCCGTTGGTGATCGCGAGGGTCGGGTTCGGCGGGTCGATCGCGAGCGTGCCCTGGTTGGTGCCGCCTTCGCCGAAGGACGAGCCGTCGGTGAAAGACGGGGGCCCGTCGCCGGTGGCTCCGCCGTCGCCGCCGGAGGAGGCTCCGTCTCCCCCCACCGAGGCGTCGGTGAAGGTGCTCCCGTTGCCGTTGCTGCCGCACGCGGCGGCGCTCGCGGCCAGGCCGAGCACCGTGAGCCAGACGAAGAGGACCCGATGCGCAAAGCTGCCCATCCGACAAGGATACCGCGCGGGCGAGCCCCTGGGGCAAAGGGCCCGTCAATTCGTGGCGGTGACGTCGGTGGTGCTCGCATCCCGCTCGGCGGGGGCGGTGACCACCGGCACCTGCGCCGGCGATTCGTCCACGCGGTCGGTCGGCACCCGCTGGCGCCCCTGCCAGCGCTTGATGGCGCCGCTCATGATTTCCCCGATGAGCGTGCGGTAGTCGATCTTCGCGCCGTTCGCGATGAGGCACAGATCGCTGTAGTCCGGGGTGAGCCCCGGCAGCGGGTTCACCTCGAGGACGTAGACCTTGCCGTCCGGCGCGAGGCGCACGTCGACGCGCCCGACGTCGCGGCAGCCGAGGGTCATGAACGTCGACCGGCAGGCCTTCTCGACCGCGCGCAGCTCGTCCTTCGTCAGGTTCGCGGGGCACTCGTAGCGCACGTGCTGCTGCCAGTGCTGCTTGCACTCGTAGTCGTAGACCGGCCGCTCGGCCTCGGCCTGGGTGAGAAACACGACCTCCATCG
>JBEKGQ010000003.1:0-32775 GCA_050012715.1 Polyangiaceae bacterium | reverse complement strand
CCGCGAGCGTGAACGTTGCGACCGTGCCGATGAGGTAGCGCAGGGCGGTGCCGGTCTTGAAGTCGATCTCCATCATGGCGGCGCGCCCGAAGGTCGTCGACGCGCCCCAGCAGAACGCCGTCCCGCTGAGGAAGAGGAGCCCGAGGCCCAGCCGGTGAGGGCTCTCGATGCCGCCGGGGGTCCACGCGAGCGCCACGCCGCAGAGGAGCGCCAGCGCCGCCCAGGCATAGAAGCTCCCGCGCGGCTTCTCGCCGAGCCACACCCACGACACGAGCACGCTGATGACCGGCTGCACGTTGAGCAGCAGGTTGGCCAGCGAGGCGTTGAGGAGCGCGAGCGCCTGGGTGAAGCAAACCGTCCCGAGCGCGCTCCCGAGGGCGCCGCTCGCGACGATGGAGAGGACGGCCTTGCGCGACACGCCGCGGAGCGCGCGCGCGCCGAGCAGCAGGAACGGCGACGTGAGCACGAGGCCCATCCAGTGCTCGTGGAAGACGAGGATGTCGGCATCGAAGCGCTGACCGAGCGGAATGCGCCAGAACGTCTCGAGCCCCCACATCGACGCCCCGGCGACGACCAGCGCTGGTCCGGCGAGCCCGCGGAGCAGCCCGGCCCCGCGCGCGGGGCTCGAAGCAACCATCGCCCGAACATACCGCGTCGCGGTCGACGCACGTAAGCTCGCGTGAGGAGCCCACTCCGGTTGATCACGCTCGACGACCTCCGGCGCTTCGCCGTCAGCCGCACGCTGTTCCCTCCGACCACGCTGCCGCGCGCGCTCGACCGCATGGGCTTCGTCCAGGCGGACCCGATCCGCGCTCCCGCGCGGGCCCAGGACCTCACGCTGCGCCATCGCGTCGTCGGCTACCGCGCTGGTGACCTCGAGCGCCGCTACGTGGAGCTCGGCGTCGAGGAGGACTTCTTCGTCAACTACGGCTTCAGCGCGGAGCCGTGCATCCGCGCGAGGTCGACGCTCACTTCGGGCACGGCAAGGTCACGAACTACTGGGGCGGCTCGTCGAACGCGACGACGCAGCTGCTCGATGCGATGCACTACCGCGGCCTCCTCCGGGTGGCGCGCCGCGAGAGCGGCGTCCGTGTCTACGAGACGCGTGAGCACGGCGGGGGCCCGACCGGGGAGGCCGAGCGGATGGTGCGCCTCGACGCCCTCGCCGACGCGGTCGTTCACATCTACGCCCCGCTTCCCGCCGGGAGCCTCTCCTTCTTCGTCCGCCGCCTGCGCTTCGGTGTGCCCCAGTGGCAAGGAGAGATCACGGCGACCATCCGCCGTCTCCGCGAGCGCCTGGGGCACGCGCGCGTCGACGGCGTCGACTGGTACTGGCCCGCCGCGGAGGAAGCGGCCGGTCACGCTCCGCGGGAGGCCGTTCGCTTGCTGGCGCCCTTCGATCCGGTCGTGCAGGACCGCGCGCGCTTCGAGCGGCTCTGGGGTTGGGTGTACCGCTTCGAGGCCTACACGCCGGTCGCGAAGCGCGTCCGTGGCTACTACGCCCTGCCACTCCTCTGGCGCGATCGGGTGATCGGCTGGGCCAACCTCGCGGTGAAGGCGGGGGAGCTCGAGGCCGAGCTGGGCTACGTGGGACCACACGCACCGCGAGAGCGCGCGTTCAAGCGCGAGCTCGAGGCGGAGCTCGAGCGCGTGCGGGCCTTTCTCGGGCTCCGTGACGTCGCCGCGTGACGGTGACTGTCCCGGGTGTTTCGATCGGAGCCTTCGCGCGCCGAGTAACCCCACGAAAACGCGGCGTCCGGTGTGAGACCGGTTCTTGCTCCAGACGTCCGCATGCAAGCCTGGTGGTCTTTCGGGCTCGTGGCCCTGTCCGTCGCGTGCAGCAGCAGCAATGCCCCGGCCGGATTCCCGGACGTCTCGCCGGGGACGCATTCGAGCAGCGGCTCTTCGAGCAGCGGCTCTTCGAGCGGGGGGTCGTCTTCGAGCAGCGGCGGATCGAGCGAAGCGTCCTCGGGCGGCGGTCTCGCGGGCGACGGCGGCTCCGTGCTCGGCGAAGGTGGCGCCGCGAGCAGCAACTGCGCGCAGGGCGCCGGCTCCTTCATCTACGTCATTTCCGACAAGAACGATCTCTACGCCTTCGATCCGTCCCAGTTCCCGTCGGCCCAGGCGTTCACGCTCATCGGCAATGTGAGCTGCGACACCAGCGGCGTGAACTCGATGGCCGTGGACCGCAGCGCGACCGCGTGGGTCAACTTCAACGACGGCCTCATCTTCCAGGTGACGACGACCGCGCCCGTCACCTGCACGCCCACGAGCTTCGTCGCCGGGCAGGCCGGCTTCACGAAGGACCTCGGCATGGGGTTCTCGGTGAACGCGCCGGGGTCGAACGAGGAGACGCTCTTCGTCTCCGACAACGGCGGCCCCGGGGGCGATTGCAACAAGAGCACGCCGGGCTCGGGCTGCACGGGCAAGGGACTCGGTCAGATCGACCTCGCGACGATGACACTGACCGCGCTCGGGCCGTACACCGCGATGGCCGCCGGCTACAACGCGGAGCTGACCGGGACGGGCGACGGCAAGCTCTACGGCTTCTTCACGACGACGCCGGGCGCGTACGGCCCCATCGACAAGACGACGGGCGAGACGAGCGCCCCCGCGCCCACCCCGCTGCCCACCGTGAACGCCATGAACGGTGGGTACGCGTTCTCGTTCTGGGGCGGCGACTTCTACTTCTACACCGCACCCGACGACGGCACGATCGTCACCCACCTGGAGTCGTCGACGGGGATGACCACCGCTGCTTCGCCGCTCTCCTTCACCATCGTCGGCGCGGGGGTGTCGACGTGCGCTCCGGTCGCGCCCGCGCAGTGAGGCGAACCCGGGCGAGAGAACCTCTTGCCCCGTCGCGGCACTCGGACCACGATCGCGGCCGATGTTCCGGTGCTCCAAGCTCCACGAGCTGTCCCTCTCGCCCGGAGAGCTGTCGTGGCCGTGGGTCGCCTTCGCGCCGGACCGGCGCGCCTTCGCCGTCCCCGTGGGACCGCGGGCGATCGCCATTCGCGGCGCCGCCTCGCTCGGAGCCGAGCGGCGCGTCGAGCTGCCCGAGGCCCTGTCCTTGCCGGTGGTCCCGGCGAGCGCCGGCGGCACGAAGTCACGTCAACCGGGACTGCATGCCCTGGCGCTCCATCCCGATGGACGCACGGTGGTCGGCGTGGGCTGGCATCGAGACCTCCCCGTGGCGTGCGTGGAGCGGGTGGGCGGCGCGCCCGAGCTCGTCGACCTGGGCCCTGCGCTCGGCGACATGGGGCCTCTGGCGGCGACGTTCACCCGGGATGGGGAATCGCTCTGGCTGTCGGCCGAGAAGACCGGCGGCGCGGCGATCGCGCGACTCCGTTTCCGCGACTTCGGGCTCGAAGCGAAGGTGGCCTTCCCCGCCGCCCCTCCGCCGGCCGCGCACGAGCTGTTTCTCCACCCGAACGAGGACGCCGTGCTCCTCACGATGGCGTGTGGGCAGGACGGTACGTTCACGCGCGTGGCGCGCAACGTGGGCGACAAGGTCGAGCTCGTGCCGACGAAGGGCGATGAAGGTCTTCAGCCGTGTGGTGTCGCGGGGACGACAGACGACGGGCGAAGGGTTTGCTTCGTCGCCGACGACGGCGTCGCGCTGCGCCGCTGGCCCGAGCTCGCGCTCGACGCGACGGTCGAAGTCGGCGACGAGCGGGCCACGAATTACAGCGGCGTGCGGATCGGAGGGCGCTTCCTCGTGTCGGCCACGGACCGTGAGGACGAGGAGGACGAGCGCGCCCTCGTCCTGAGCGACGCGCTGGCGATCGAGGACGACGCCGAGGGGCCGCCGGGCATGTGGGCAGGAAGGCTCGGCGAAGATCGGCTCGTCACGATCGCGCGCGAAGAGGAGAGCAAGCGGCGTCGCGTGTTCGTCTACGCCATCGAGGTGTTCTCGCTCGCGACCGGCGTGCTCGCGCTCCTGTGCGCGGGGTGCGGCTCGTTCAAGAACGGCACTGGCCCTCAGGGAACCGGCGACGCGGGGGGCGCCTCGTCGAGCGGTGGAGGCGGGAGCAGCAGCGGCAGCGAAGGGGGCAGCGAGAGCGAGGGTGGTAGCGGCAGCGGAAGCGGCGGTGGGGATGCATCGGCCCCTCCCAGTGGCACGAACACGGAGGTGCTCCTCTTCGGCGGCTTCGACGAGACCTACCTGGGAGACACGTGGCACTTCGACGGCGTGAGCTGGTCCGAGTCGGACGGGGGGAGCGCGCCGACGGGGAGGCTGGGCGCGAGCGTGGCTCCTCTGAACGGGAGCGTCGTGCTCTTCGGAGGCGAGGACACGAACCTCGACGAGCTCGCGGACACGTGGGTGTGGAACGGGACGGCCTGGAACGAGGCGGGTACGTCCGGTCCGCCGGGGCGCTCGAACGCGGGGATGGCGACGCTCGGCGACACCGTCGTGCTCTTCGGCGGCGAAGGCGACGGCGGTCCAATCGGCGACACCTGGGGCTGGGACGGTTCGACGTGGAAGCAGCTGAGCGCGGTCGGGCCGAGTGCCCGCGAGGGACCCGCGATGGCGACGCTCGGCAACCATGTCGTGCTCTTCGGCGGGCGCGACACGAGCTTCGACGATCTCGCCGACACGTGGACGTGGGATGGGACGAGTTGGACCATGCAGTCGCCCACGCACTCCCCGCCGATGCGCGAGTTCGGTGTGGCGGCCACGCTCGGGAGCACCGTGGTGCTCTTCGGCGGGTTCTCCGGGCCGCCACTCGCCGACACGTGGACGTGGGACGGAAACGACTGGACACAGCTCATGCCGACGATGCCGCCGGAGCCGCGCCAGGCCGCGGGCGTGGCGACGGTGAGCGGCCACGTGGTCCTGTTTGGTGGCTGGGACGGGGACTCGACGTTCTACGACGACACCTGGTTCTGGGATGGCTCCCAGTGGACGGCCGCCTCGACGATGGGGCCGTCCTACCGCGGCCTCCCCGCGATGTGCGGTCCATAGGCAGGCCCCCGAGGTGCGTGTCTCCACCGAGTCGCGGACGGGTCGAGTCTCTCCCGCCGCCGCCCGTCGCCGGTCAGACTCGGACCCATGAACATACCCCGCGAGCCTGCGAGCGGATTGTCCGAGTCAGGCTCCGCAAGGAGGCTGACTTGACCGCTGCCCGCACGCTCGCGCTCAGCTTCTCGGTGCTTGCCATCGCCTGGGGGTGCGGCACCTCTCATGGCACCACCTACGGCGAGAGCCCGGATGGCGGGAGCAGCAGCGGGGGTGGCTCGAGCAGCGGTGGGAGCGGCGGCTCCGGATCCAGCTCGGGGGCCGACGGCTCGTCCCTGGTGGGTGACGGCGCGATGACCAGCAGCAGCGGCGGGAGCGGCGGAGGGTGCCCCGGCGCATCGACGACGCTGACCAACACGGGCTGCGAGTACTACGCCGTCGACCCCGACGTCGACCTCGGGGGCGGCGGCGGCTGCTTCACCGCGTACATCGCCAACACGTCGGCCTCCTCCGTCCAGCTCTCCGTCGACTTCGACGGTACGACCCTCGACGCGTCGAAGTTCGCGTACATCGCGACCGGCTCCGGCGCGAACATCCAGTACGCCCCCATCGCGAACGCGACGTTGCCCGCGAGCGAGGTCGCGCTGCTCTTCCTCGACGCCGTTCCGGGCGCGAACGACGGCATCGGCTCGCTCGACTGCCCGGCGGGCGTGACCACGGCGATGACGACCGCGGCGGCGACCAAGGGGACCGCGATCGGCTCCGCGTTCCACATCAAGTCGACCGGGGCCGTCGCCGCGTACGACATCTACCCGTATGGTGGCGGCAAGACGGCGCTGACGAGCGCCACGCTCCTCTTGCCGACGACCTCGTGGGGCACGAACTACGTCGCCGTCGACGCCTTCGGGGCGGGCGAGGTCCTGGCGGATCTGCCCTTCGTGGACATCGTCGCCCAGCAGGACGGGACCACCGTGACCATCAACCCGACCACGGCCATCGTCGGCGGCACCGGCGTCGCCGCGGGGCCGCAGGGGAAGCCGACCACGTACACGATCAACGCCGGTCAGGTCCTCCAGTTCGTGCAGAACGACGCCCTCGACGGCAGCATCATCCAGTCGAACAACCCCGTCGGGGTCTGGGGCGGAAAGACGAGCCTCGACATCCAGTCGTGCTGCGCCGACTCGGCGCACCAGCAGATCCCGCCCGTGCGGGCCCTGGGGAGCGAGTACGTCGGGGTCAGGTACCGCAACCGGTACAGCGGCATCGAGGAGTCTCCCCCGTGGCGGATCATCGGCGCGGCCCAGGGGACCGTGCTCACGTGGGATCCGTCGGCGCCGAGCGGCGCGCCCGCGACCCTATCGCTGGGCGAGGTGGCGACCTTCGAGACCAACGGTCCCTTCGTCGTTTCGAGCCAGGACTCCAACCACCCGTTCTACGTGTCGGCGCACATGACTGGCGCGGAGCAGTTCGACCCGGGCTACACGGCGGACGGCGGCATGACCAACGTCCCGGGCGACGGGCGCGGCGACGCGGAGTTCGTCAACGTGATCCCTCCCGGCGAGTACATCTCGTCGTACGTCTTCTTCACCGACCCGACCTATCCGGAGACCGACCTCGTCGTCGTCCGCCCGGTCGGCTCGAGCGGCGGCGCCGACGTCACGCTCGACTGCGCGGGCACGCTCACGGGGTGGGAGCCCATCGGCACCGCCGGGAAATACGAGTACACGCGCTTCGACCTCGTGACGGGCAACTTCCAGGGCACCGGCAACTGCAACAACGGACGGCACGAGATGTCGAGCGCGCAGCCGTTCGGAGTGACGGTGTGGGGATGGGGCTCGGCCGCCACGGGGGAGCTCGGCGCGGGGTTCTACACGCAGTACGTGAGCTACGCATATCCGGTCGGCGCCGCCGTCGCTCCGATCAATCAGGTCGTGATCCCGCCCACCACCCAGTGACGCGCGCTCGCCGGCGGGGCAGCCTCCGAGGGTAGAACTGGCGTCAGGCGCCGTGAGGCTTGGGAGGGGGCGGCGGAAGGGTAGAGTCGCCGGCGGGATCCGGATGGTGGATGGCCACCGCGGGCGGCGCGAGCGTGGTGCTGTCCGCGGGACAGGCGTCGCACAGCACGTAGAGCTCTCCGGAGTCGAACTTCGTGGTCGCCGACCAGCCGGCGGGTAGCTGTACGTGCATCGCCACGCTCGGCGAGAGGCGGTCCGCGACGAGGACGCCCGTGGTGGCGGCACGGCATCGATCGCAGAACACGCTGACCTGGAACTGGATGCTCACGGGCGGGAAACGTACCGGACGCCGGGGGGATCACAAGACACGATGGCCGAGCCGGGCCGCGCGCCTGTCCAATGAATCTTCGTCTGAAGTCGATCTTTCAGATCGACGGCGCACGCTGTCGTCCGTTTGCAGCCTGGTGACCTCGCGCTCCGGCGATAGCGTGAGCGCATGACTTCCTTCTTTCGATGGGCGCCCATGGGCGCGATCGTGGCGTGCACAGCGTGCGGACAGTCCGCGCCGGGCGAGGCGACGGCCTCGCAAGGAGCGCCGGTGACGGTGACGGTGACGACGAGTGTGGTCGTCGACTCGCAGTCCGAGGAGGCCTGCAAGGTCAGCAACACCGCCGCCGGAGGCGCCGGCGACCTCTCGTGCAACGACGACCTCCTGAGCGCCGACCTCGGGATCACGGTGGCCGACGGCGAGCGCACGTGGATGCTCTTCGGCGACACGTTCCCGGTCGACGCCGACGGCTGGCCGGGTGGCGCCGACGCCACCGGATACTTCACCGGCCTGGATCCGCAGGCCGCCGTGTGCGGCTCCGGGGTCGACCTCGTCACCGTGAACGGCGTCGGCTCGGCGCAGACGTGCGGGTCCCAGAGCCTCGTCTACGCGCCCGATCCCGTCTTCTTCACTCAGTCCTGGCCTTCGACGAGCATCGACGACTTCGTGTTCCAACCGGCGGGGTCGGCGGACGGCGCGGCGGGCGAGCTTCCGTCGAACGCCGCCATCCCGGGAGCCTTCGAGGTCCCGACCGGCGCCTTCTCCTACGAAGGCACCGTCTACACCTTCTACTCCGGCGCGCCGGGAAGCCTCACATCGCCCGTCGTCGGCGAAGACGGGCTGCCTTCCGTCTCGTACCTGACCTCGTGGACGCCCCCGAGCACGCTGGCCCCGACCTGGCCGCCCGCGTACGCACCCGCCGCCGTCTCGGTGCCCTTCACGTCGGCCGAGTCCCGGCAGGTCGTTTCCATGGTCGACTACGTCGGACTTCGCCCGCCGACCCCGGCCTGGAGCGCAAGCTCGACGTTCGGCGGCAAGTTCGTGCAAATCGCGCCCGTGGTCTCGTGGCCGTATCTCTACCTCTACGGGACCGGCGCCTATCGCAGCAGTCACGTCTACCTCGCTCGCCTGCCGCTCCCCGAGCACGGCGCGCCCCTCGCGTTCTCGCCGTACCTTTCCGAGACGCCCGGCTTCTCGGTGTGGAACGGGAGCGCGTGGTCGTCGTCGCCGGCCGACGCCGCCCCGCTGGCTTTTTCGGATGACGCGGCGGCCGACGTGGGCGAGCTGTCGGTGCAGCAGCCGCTGCCCGGGATCTGGCTGATGATGTACACGCCGTCGCTGAAGGGCGCCTTCGGGGGCAACGTGATGGTGCGCTGGGCGACCTCGCCGAGCGGACCGTGGAGCACGATGACCTCGGTGCTCGACGTCCTCGCTCCGGCGAGCGAGGGGTCGTACTGCTGCGCCGGAACACCTCCAGGCGGGTGCGCGGGCCTCGAGCTCTACGGGTGCTACGAAGGGGCCCCCATCTTCGGCCTCTATGCGCCCTACATGCTGCCGTATGTGACGCCGGTCTCGGGCAACACGGTGACGGTCTGGTACGTGATCTCCGGCACCTACCCGTACACGACCGCGCTCATGTCGTTCGATGTCGACATCGACGTGTCGGTCACGGTGCAGGGCCTGGCGTCGACGCCGAACTGAGGGTCGCGCGGTCATCCGCCGCGCAACTCGCACCGTCCGCCCCGCGCGGTGTCCCTCGCGCGTGAGGGCGCGCATAATGAGCCACGATGACGCTCCGCCAGGGCGACGCCTTCGACCGGTACCGTATCGAGGCGTCCATCGGTGAGGGGGGCATGGGCACCGTGTACCGGGCGTTCGACACCAAGCTTCGACGCTCGGTGGCTCTGAAGCTATTGCGAAGCGATCTGCTCGATCCGAGCGACGATCCGTCCCGCCGCAACGCGCGGCTCCTGAGGGAGGCCCGCGCCGCAGCTGCGCTCAACCATGCGAACGCGATCGCGATCTACGACGTCGGGGAGACGGAGGGTACGTCGTTCATCGCCATGGAGCTGGTCGACGGGAGGTCACTGCGCGCGTGCGTGGGCGATGTGACCCTCGCGATGGCGGAACGTGTACGCATGCTGGGTGACGTGGCCCGTGCGCTCGGCGCCGCGCACGAACGGGGGCTCATCCACCGGGACATCAAGCCGGAGAACGTCATGGTGCGCCGTGACGGCGCCGTGAAGGTCCTCGACTTCGGGATCGCGCGCGGGCTCGACGCGTCGCCCTCCACCGCGCGTCCGTTCGCGCTGGCCGGGGCGGGCCAGGCGTCGTCCGACACCGTGAGCAGCCCGCTCGAGGCGCTCACGCGCGACAGCTTCCTCCTCGGGACGCCGCGCTACATGGCGCCGGAGCAGCTACGCGGCGGTCCCTACGACGAGCGCGTCGACCAGTTCTCGTGGGGTGTCCTCGCCTACGAGCTTCTGACGGGACGATTGCCGTGGGACGTCCAGGGGGACCTGCTCAAGCTCATCGCCGCCGTCCAGGAGGACAGCCCCCGGTCGCCACGCGAGCTCGACCCGGCGATCCCCGAGCAGGTCGAGCGGGTGGTCGTGCGCGCGACCGCGAAGGATCCGGAACAGCGTTTCGTGTCGATGGCGGAGCTGCTGGAGGCACTCGAAGGCAAGCATGCCATGCCGCCCGAACCGAGCCCGCGCGGAGAGGGCGCCACGGTGAAGTCGCAGGCGCAGCAGGTCCCATCGGGCCGAGGACGGTGGCTCGGGGTCGTGGTCGCCGGAGTAGCGGCGATAGGGTTGCTGTCGGCGCTCGCATGGCAGCGTCTCGGTTCCGTGTCTCACCCCGCACCCGGGCCATCCGCCGCATCGTCCACGCCGCGAACACCGCCGTCGGGGCTCCACCTCCAGAACGTCCGCCGCGTGACCTTCACCGACCGCAACGAGGAGTTTCCCTCGTTCGCGCCGGACGGAAGCATCGTCTACGCCGGGACGACGGACGACGGGACGCGGCTCCTCGCGCTCGATCCGACCAGCGGGCGCACGCGCGAGGTGACCCACGGTCCCCAGCCGGACATCGCGCCCTCGGTGTCGCCCGACGGGACCCGGGTCGCGTTCGTGCGGTTCGACGAGAGCGGCATCGGGACCTACGTCGCCCCGCTCGACGGTTCAGCGCCCGCTCACCGGATCGCCCCGCGCAATTCGCGTCCGGCGTGGTCGCGCGACGGGAGGCTCGTCTGGATCGGGCACGGCGCCGATCTCGAAGCCCTCGACGCGGAGACGGGCGCGGTCGTGCGGACGCTCACGGGTCCCATCGGGGGCCACCTCCCTCACGCGCTGGAGCTCGCCGACGGGTCGCTGGTAGCGCTCTACACGATGGCACCGCAGTCTCGTTCCGGCGGCCTCACGCTGACCCCGCCCGGCGGTTCGATGCGCTGGCTCCTCGAGGCCGACCTCGAGGAAGCCTCGACCCTGACTCCGGACGGCAAGCACGTGATCGTGGTGCGGGTGAGCACGAGCGGCGCACCCGAGGTCCTCGACGTTCCCGTCGACGGCTCTCCGGTGACGACGCTGACGGGCACGGGCATCGCCGCGAGCAAGGGCCTCGACCTCTCGGCGGACGGCCGTCACGTCGCATGGTCGACGAGCCGCCCGGTGCCGAGCTTCTCGCAGGTCGACGCCTCGGGGAAGCTGTCGACGGTCCTGGCGGAAGTGGAGTCCGACGACGGATCGGTCGCGCCGCTGCCGGAGCACGAGATGGCCGTCGTCTCGACGCGGTCGGGCGTGGAACGGCCCTGGCTCGTCGACTTCACGGGCAAGGCGCCCCCGCGAGAGCTGAACGTGCCGCCGGGGAGGGCAGGGGAGATCGCGGTGTCGCGCGACGGCAAGAAGTTCGTCGTCGCGCTCGTGGAGAAGGGGCTGTTCATCGGCGACGTTCGGGGCGACACGCCCGCTCGTCAGCTCACGACCGAGCCGTCCGACTCGGAGCCGGCGTTCCGTTTCGGGGACTCCGAGGTGATGTTCATGCGGCACGGGACTGACGGCCATGTCGAGGTCTGTGGCGTGCCGGCCTCGGGCGGAGACGTCACGCCCAGGCTCGGGTCGGGCTCGGGCTCTCCCGCGCCAAGCCCCGCGGACGATCACGTGGTCTACTTCGAGGCGTCGCGCTCGAGCGGTGTCGTCCCGATGGTGTGGGATGGGCGGACCGGCGCGCGGCGACAGCTGTCGCCAGAGCTGCCTGCGGGCCCGTACATGACGCCGCGGGTTTCGCCCGACGGCAAGCGCGTGGTCATCCTCCGGGCGGCCAAGGAGATGTTCGAGGTGGACGTCGCGACGGGCAAGGTGCTCCGCACGATCCGCGACGCGGACCCCGGGGCCATGATCGCGTCACCCGCCTACGCTTCCTGGGGCCTCTTCGTCCTCAGCATCCGTTGGCGCGGCAACCTGTGGCTTGCGGACGTGGCGCCTTGAGGACGGCGGACTCGACCGCAGCTCTCGCGCCGGAAACTGGTCCGGGTGATGCACTGGGGAACCCAGGAGGTGCGCTCATGGCCGTTCCAGCGATGCACGGCGTCAGGCCGTACGACGGTCACGACCGTCGCCGCCATTTCGTTCTCGTGACCCGCAACAGCGAATACCACTGCCGCGACGCCCGGTGCGTCGTCGTGCGCGATCGGGGCACGGGGCAGCTGCGGCGTCAGCATGAGGCCGTCGGGCTCCAGGTGACCGGGGGCATCCTCTACGACCGCGACGGATCCATCGCGCGCGTGTCGCCGCCTCACGATCTCATCGAAGGAGAGCGCCTCTGCTTCTCGGCCCTGGGAAGCAAGCACTTGCACGACGTCATCACCAGCCCCCTCGTGGAGATCCAGCGTCCCCCGAAGGACGTCGTCGCGCAGTACGACGCCGTCGCCTGAGGTGCCGTCGCCGACGGATTTGGCTCCTAGAACGTCTCGCCCGCGACCAGGTACCCGCCGACCGGCGTCGCGTCCGGAGACCACGCGATGTCTCCGCGAAGCACGAACGCCGTGCCCGACTTCAACCGCAACCCACCTCCCGTGCCGTACTTCAGGCCCAGCGTGCGACCGTCGAGCTCAGGCTGCGGGGTCGTGTCGGCCCAGACGCGTCCGCCGTCGAGGAACAGGGCGCCCGCGACCGTGAGGGCCTTCCCGAACGCCTTGAAGTCGAAGAGCGTCGCACGGACCTCGACGTTTCCGAAGACCTTGACCTTGCCGTAGTAGCGCTGGGCGGGCACTCCACGGACGCCGTTCGAACCGCCGATGGCGTACGTGTCGACGGCGCGCGACAGCTCGTAGAGCGGCGGGTCGCCGAAGAGGACGTCACCGACGACGCGCACCGCGAGCGTCACCCGCGGCGAGAAGAGCGGAATGTACCCGCGAAGGTTGGCGCTCAGCTCACCGTACCGGAATGGCAGCTCGCCGACGCCCCCCGGGCTCACGTTGAAGGCGACCTCGTCGAACGTGCCCGCGTGGGGAGACGTCTCGTTGTCGCGCGTGTCGAGCTGGAGCCCGTAGCGCAGCAGGGCATCCCCCGCTCGGCCCGTCGGTCCGATGAGCTTCTGCACCTCCGGCGAGCCGTTGCGCAGGTCGTCGTCGAGCTTCGAGCCGGCAGGGACGGTGTACCAGGTCTCGATGTACCGGAGCCCGACGCGTCCGGCGAGATGATCGACGAGCGCGAATCGGAGATCCGTTCGAAGCTCCGGGTGTAGGCGCGCGTATTCGAAGTAGCTCGTCGACTGTCCGGATGGCGGCGTCGCCGACGAGGCGTTGCCCATGCCGTAGTAGTAGAGCGCGAGCTCGTCCGTTGCCTCGGGCATCACCTCGAGCTGGAGGGGTGCGCCCAGAAAGCGCGGCACGGTCAGGCGGACGTAGACGTCGAGATACGGTACGTCGACGCTCCCGTTCTTCGCGCCGAATGAAACGAACCCCGCCGACTCCAGATCCCAGACGTAGGGCAGGTGACCCCGCTGGTTCCGGGTGAGGCCCGCGAAGAATCCGCCCCCGACGCCGATGTCGCTGCTTCCGCCCGCGACGGGGACGACGGTGAAGTCGTCGTGCCCTTCCGCGGCCTTCGGCGGGTCGGTCGCGGCGGGTCTCTCGCTGGAGTTCAGCGGGTTGTCGTCGGCGCGGGCAGGCGCCGACGAGGCGACCAGTGAGCCGAGGACGCCGAGGCGAAGCAGCCGGACCGCAAGGGTGCTCAGAAGACGATGTCCGCGTGCAGACCGAACGCGAGCCACTCGGGGGTGTACGGCTGGGAGTCGATCTCCCCGAACTCGATGTGCGCGCCGATGCCGAAGTGGGGGACGATGTGAAGGTCGAGCGCCGCACCGAGATCGTACGTGATGCCTCCCGCCGAGGGAACGTCGGGATCGCCGGTGGCGCGCCATCCGTAGCCGACGTGGCCGTAGATGACCGGAACGAGGAAGTGCCCGAACGCCAGTCGGACCCCGCCGAACGCCCGGTGCAGGTCCCAGGCGTACGAGTTCCCCTGGTCGTCGCTCGCGAAGAGGTGGTCGTAGCCGTAGCCGATCTCCGGCGTGAAGCGGAGGCCCGGGAAGTGGAACTGCTCGCCGGCTCGTACCTTGAAGCCGCCTCCCCCCGTCACGCTGTTGCCGTTGACCGTCGGGACGTTGATCGGCGCCGCCCCTTCGAGGTCGAATCCGAGCGCGAAGTGGACACTCTCCCGCTCGTCGTAGCGATCGACGTACTGCGCGTGCGCCGTGCGCGACGAGGCGAGGTGCGCCGCGAGGCACGTAGCGAAGGCCGCGACGCCGATGGTCGTGGTACGGCGAACCCGGGAAGTTGAACGATGGTTGCGCACGGATGACCTCCGGCGTTGCGCCTCTGCACGTGTCGTTCCGGCGCTGCCCGCGGTCCGCGGCACCGGACCGCGCCCTGCAGCGGCGGTGAGGACGGGTACCTTCTCGCCACATGGGCGGAGAAATGACACGGCGCGCGGCGGGCCCTCGGCCGATGGTAAGGTCGGCGCCGGTTCGCCGACCGTGCTCCCCTTCGTCTACGCACCCGATGGCGTGATCTTCGGCATCAGCCCGTGGGCCTTCGCCGTCTTCTTCGGCGGATGGCTGGGGCTCTACTTCGCCGAACGCCTGGCGCGGTCGAGGGGGTACGATGTCGCGCTCTTTCACACGGCGACCGCGTGGGTCGTCATCACCGGCATCGTGCTCGGCCACGTGCTCGACCTCGTCTTTTACCACCCCGACATCCTCCTAGAGCATCCCTCGTCGCTCCTTCGCCTCAACGGAGGTCAGAGCTCCTGTGGAGGTTTTTTCGGCGCTCTCGTGGGTGGGCTCGTGTGGAAGTACTTCGACGTGCGGCGCCGGGGCGTCGTGCCGACGTTTGGCCGGCGCCCTCGCCCGCTTCCCTTGTTGCCCGTCGCCGAGATCATGATGGCGACGTTCCCGGTGACGTGGGTGTTCGCGCGCCTCGGCTGCGCGCTCGTGCACGATCACCCGGGGCGGGTCGCGTCGCCCGGCTCCTGGCTCGCCCTCGCCTGGCCCACCGGCCCGGACGACGGCATCGTTCACGTGCTCGGTCCCCTTCGCTACGTGTACGGCTCGACGAGCCGCTACGACCTCGGGCTCATCGAGGCCTTCCTGACGATTCCCCTTGTGATCGCGTTCGCCGCGACCTGGCGTCGTCCCGTGCGGCTCGGCTTCTACACCGCCGTCGTCTGCCTCACGTACGCGCCGGTTCGTTTCGTCCTCGACTTTCTGCGGGCCGCGGATGTCCCCGAGGCCGACCGGCGTTACGCATCCCTCACCTTCGCGCAATGGTTCTGCGTCGCCATGTTCGCGGCCGGCGTCGCCGTCCTCGCGCGCATGCGAAGCGCCCTTCACCCTTCTTTACGCGCACGTCATCCCATCCGGTGACGTCCTCGCGCCCCTCTCGTCCGTCGATCCAGGCGAGAGGTGAACGCCATGAACATCGTCCGAATCCTCGCATCGACTCTTGCCCTAGCCAGCACCCTCGCCGTCGTCCCCGCCGTGGCTCAGGCCGCCGAAGGCCCCCACTCAGGAGCGCCGCTCGCGCGCGAGCGCGATCACCGGGTCGACGCGCGGCGTGGTGACGACCGCGACCTGCGGTGGGGCTTCGACCGCGAGGGCCACTGGGGACACTTCGGCCGCGAGCAGCGCCGCGACTTCGACCGCGACTGGCGCGGCTACCGGCCCGCGTGGCTCCAGGCGGGCATGCGCGACGACACTCTGTGCCGCCTCGAGTGGGAGAACGGCGCGCCTCCCGAGCGCATGTTCGTCCTCGGCTGCTTCGTGCGGTAAAGGGTCGAGCGGTGAGGGCTTCGTCGGCGCGTTGGGGTCCCTCCGTCACACTCCCGGCTCCGGGGACGATGAGCCGGGATGAGACGATGGTTCGCGCTCGTCCTTGTCCTCACGGTCGGCGCCTGCCGGCGCGAATCCGCCGTTCCCCCGGCTCCGGCGGCTCCGGTCACCGCGTTCGAGCGCGAGCGCGAGCGCGAACCGGCTCCGGCCCCGCCGGTTGCTCCGAGGCTGACCATAGTGCCGGTGGACGCCGAGGGCTCGGCCTCCGCCGGCCCCATCGCGCTCGCGCGCTACGGGGGTCGCACGCTGGCCTTCGTGGCCGATGCCGACGATCACGCCGTCGTGACCGTCGACGTGGGAGCACGTACGACGCTTGCGTCGACTCCCCTGAGCGCGTCCCCGTCGGCGCTGCTCGTCACGCCGGACTCTCGCGTCGTCGTGCTCGGGGCGGACGACGCGAGGCTTCACCTGATGGTTGTCGTCGGCCTCGATGCCCCGCTCGTCGAGGAGCGGATGATCGGCGTGCCGGAGGAGCCCGTCTCGGCGGCCCTGGTTCCGGGGCGCGATGCGCTCCTCGTCGTCAGCCGGTGGGGGCACGCGCTGAGCTTCGTTCCGCTCGCGTCCGGCGAGGCGCCGGTCGTGATCGAGCTGACGAGGGACCCCTCCGCGGTCGTCGCGTCGGCCGACGGAAGGTGGGCCCTCGTGACGCACGCCGCGGGGTCGCGCGCCAGCGTGGTGAACCTCGTGTCTCGTGAGGTGCGTACGACGTCGCTCGATCGCAAGGTCGAGCGACCGCTCTTCATCACGATGATGCCGATGGCGCCGCAGATGACGGACATCACCCTCGACCTCGACGCGCCCGTTCCCCTCGGGTCGGCGCCCCCGGCGCAGAGCCCGCGGCCCCGGAAGGCGACCGCGCCACCCGTCGAGATGGTCACGCTGCACGCCGATCAGTCGTTCGCGGCGGTGCGCTCGCCCGACGGTCGTCTGTTCGCGCCGGAGACCTTCGTCGATACGGGGCCGCCGGCACCGAGCGGCGGGTACGGCGGGAGCATCGAGGCGACGGCCACTCCGGCCGTGGCGTCGTTCGATGCGAGCACGGGCGCGCTCGAGGCGCCGGGTGGCGACCGCACCTTCGGCACGCGATGTCTACTCCCGCGAGGTGCGGCGCTCGAGGCGGAAGGCAGGACGCTGCTGGTGGCTTGCCTGGGCAGCGACAGCCTGGTCGTCCTCGGTGTGACGGCCAAGGGCCTCCGGCTGAGGCGCATCGTGGACCTGCCGAAGGGCCCGGTCGGCGTCGCGGCAGATGCGACGGAACACCGGGCGGTGGTGTGGTCCGCGTTCGACCGTGCGCTGTCGGTCGTGTCGCTCACCGGCGTGCCCAAGCTCACCGGCAAGGCGGTCGTGCCGCGGGCCGCCGCGCCTCCCGCCGAAGAGGTCCTCCGCGGGCGGGCGGTCTTTCACGCCACCTTCGAGTCGCGCGTCTCGTCGGACGGGCGTGCGTGCGCGAGCTGTCACCCCGATGGTCGGGACGACGGCCTCACGTGGTCCTCGCCGAACGGCCCCATGCAAACCCCGATGCTGTTCGCGCGTCTGGCGGAAACGGCGCCGTACGGGTGGGACGGAGCGGCAAAGGACCTGACGCAGCACCTGGCTCACACGACGTCGCGACTCGGGGGAACGGGTCTCTCGAAGCGAGACGTGACCGACATCGGCGCGTACCTCGCCTCGCTGCGCTCGCCGGACGGCTCGGTCCGCCCCGACCGGCAGCTCGTCGCGCGGGGGTCGGAGGTATTCCACTCCGCCGAGGCCCAGTGCTCGAGCTGCCACGCCGGCGAAGCATCCACCGACGGCGAGTCGCACGACGTGAAGAGCGGCCCCAGCGGAAGGAAGCCACAGGCGTTCGACACGCCCTCGCTGCGCTTCGTCTCCCGATCGGCGCCCTACTTCCACGACGGCCGTTACGCCTCGCTCGGCGAGATGCTCGCCGGCTCGGACGGGGCGATGGGGCACACGTCGCAGCTGTCGGTCGAGGACCGCGCCGCGCTGGAGGTCTACCTTCGGACTCTCTGAGCCAACGCCCTGACGATCGGCTCAGGGACCCGTTCGAACCGAACCTTCGCAGATCACCGGCCCGATTCCTTCGCGCGCCATGCACCACGCGGCGATCGCGTGCCCGCGTACGGTTGCAGACCCGGCGGTCATGCGGAAGTCCGCCCACTTGGCCACGATGCACTTCGACGGGACGCCCTCGATGCGGCAGGCAACGGTGCTGCGCGCCGGAGCGGGGTCGGCGGGAAACTTGTCGTGCATGTGGTGGACGATGTCGTCGACGGCGGCGTCGCGCGTGAGGGTGACCGTCTTGGGGTCCGCGGGCTCGGCCCACCCGAGCATCGCGTCACCGCAGTCGACGATGCCGGCTCGGTCGTTGCCCGCGACCTTGCAGCTCGCCGGCGCGTCGAACGGGCGGCCGGCGATGGTCGGGCCGGGCCGGGCCCTGATACGCACACCTTCGGGCGGCAGCGAGCCGTACGCGACGGTGGCGAGCACGTCGAGCTGGCGCTGACATCGCGATTGCGAATCGAGATCCGCCGTCGCCAGGCACGCGACGAGGCGCATCGGCTGTGCGTCCTGCTCGACGATCGCCGCCGTGCCGAGCGCGACGAGCTGGCCCTTGCTCTTCATCACGACGTGTAACCCCCGTCGCTGCGCGCCGCCGATCGTCACCAGCTCGAAGCGCTCCTCCACGGCGCCGGAGAACGCCCCGCGCATCGAGGTGCGCGCGCCGCGCAGCAGGCTGTCCGGCTCCTCGCCCTCGCGCGTCAGCACCTTCGTGCTCGCGCAGTCGAAGGACCACCCCAGCACCTCGGTGTACGTGCCGGTGCAGCCGTCGAAGGGCGGCCCGGCCGAACCGCCCGCGGGGGCGGTGGGCGTCGGGTCGGCGGTCGCGGGCGCATTGGCGTGAGAGTCGCCCACCGCTGGCGTTGCGCAGGCGGGAAGGACCAGCAGGATCGCCAGCGTGCGGGGACATGGGGTCACGGTCCTCGCATCGTATCCTCGTTCCTGCTCAGTGCAGCGCCGTGACGATCCCGGCGCCGAGCGCGGCGCCCACCACGAGCGCGACGAGCCATCGCGCGCTCGAGCCCCCGCCGGCATCCGCCGAGCGCGCCGAGTGGTGCGATGCAAACTCGATCGCCGACACGCGCGCGGCGTCCGCATCGACCAGGAGGACGCCGTCCACCTCGAAGGCGAAGCGGTACTCGAGGAGCTGTCTCCGGGTGGCCGCGGTCTCCAGGCGAGGCGCCAGACGGCCCGTCTTCACCTCCGCGACGAAGCGCCGGCCGTCCCGGGCGACGATGTAGTCGGCGCGGAGGCCGACCTCGAGAGGAGCACCGTCGGAGTGGACGGTCCACGAGCCGGCAGCTTGCCGAGCGACGACGGAGTATCCCGCGGCCCGCAGGAGCTTCTCGGCACGCGCCTCCCCCTCGGCGCCTCGTGCGGCGCGGTCTCGGAGGGCCCACGCGCGCGATGCCTTCGCCCACGCGAGGCGCGCCGTCTGCACGAGCGCAGCGAGCCCCGCCACGGCGGCCAAGGCCATCCAGACGCGCAGGTCGCCGCTCATGGGCGCGATTGGACCGGCAAACGTGGTGTGGGTCACGTTTGTGGGCATCCGGGGTGAGGCGGGGATGCGCGCACCGGCGCAAACGCCACGCGCCCCGTCACGCCCAGGCGGCATCCTGGCCACGCCGCTCCGCCGCTCTCGGTTCAGGTTTCGTTTGCTTCGTGCCGCAAAAACGAGCGGGGCACATGAAGTGCTTCGGGGCTGGCTCTTGGAGGCCCCCGGCCGTGAAAGCCCGTCTCGGAGATCGACACTGCATCGCACCGGGGCAGACCCGAGGTGAGCGATGATCCCCGAGCCGGGTCGCGTCGTCGCCGGTCGCTTCCGGCTCGTCGGCGAGCTGGGCAATGGCAACATGGGTTCGGTCTGGCTGGCCGATCACCTGGGCCTCGGAGTTCGCTGCGCGGTGAAGCTCATGGCGCACGCGGCCATGCGCGAGCCGAGCAGCCGCGCCCGGTTTCAGCTCGAGGCCAAGGCGATTGCCCGCCTCCAGAGCCCGCACATCGTTCGCGTCCTCGACTACGACGTGGACGACGACACGCCGTTCATCGCGATGGAGCTGCTGCAGGGCGAAGAGCTCGCGGCCCGACTCGCGCGCCTCGGCCCGCTCGATCCGGTGACGACGGTGGCCCTGGTGGCCGCCATCGCGCGTGGTCTGTCGAAGGCCCACGCCGTCGGGATCGTGCATCGCGATCTAAAGCCCGAGAACATCTTCCTCGCCCTCACCGACGAGGGCGAGGTCGTCAAGATCCTCGACTTCGGGATCGCCAAGGTCACGTCGCCCGGCGCTGGCTCGGGCACCCTGGCGGGCCAGATCCTCGGCACTCCGCAGTACATGAGCCCGGAGCAGGTGCGCGGGGCCACGACGATCGATCACCGGTCGGACCTCTGGTCGCTGGCGGTCGTGACCTACCAGTGCCTCCTCGGGCAGCTCCCGTTCGACAGCCCGACGCTGGGCGATGTGTTCGCGCAGATCCTGGTGGACCCCATCCCGGTCCCGAGCCAGGCCGCGCCGGCGGGCGTCTGGGTGCCGCGTGGGTTCGACGGCTGGTGGGCGCGTGCGGTCTCCCGCGACGTGGACTGTCGCTTCGGAAGCGCGCGGGAGATGGTCGAGGCGCTCGCACGGGCGCTCGTCGACGACAAGGCGGACGACCTGCCGGGCGCCGCCGACATCACGACGCCACCGATCGCGATCGCGCCGAACGCCGCGGAGGACGCGTCCGTCGAGCTGCCGATGCGCTCGCGCTGGCCTTCGACCCTGATCGCTGCGGCCGCTCTCGCGGGCATCGTGGCTCTGGTCGCCCCGGGGCACCTGCAAAGCATCCGTCGCGCAGCGGCGCGCTTCCAGGCTCCGGGCGTCGTCGCAGTCGCGGCGACCACCGCGACGCCCGCGGTTCTCGATCCGCCACGCCCACCGGAGGCGAGTCCGGCTCTCCTCGCGACCGCGCCGACCCTGATGCTCGCACCCGCGATGGGCCCGAACACTCCGCGCGCGAGCACCACGCCACACGCGCGCACCGTCCTGAGCGCACGCCCTACTCGCCCACCGCCAACCGTGGCGCGGGTCTTCGAGCCCGTTCCTCTGGCGTCGGAGAGACCGCCCGCGCTGGCCCCGCCCAGCGCTCCGCCCGCACCGCGACCGCCCGACGACGTCGACTTCGGCATTTGAACGAGGCCGGAGCTCGCTCCGGTTCGAAACCCATGAAGCACCCACTCGCCGCACTTTGCTTGCCCTGGCTCCTCTTGCCGTCGATCGCGCACGCCCAGCTCGCCCCTCCTTCGGATGCGGACCGGATGACCGCACGAGCGCTGGCCCACGAGGGATACGAGGCCGAGACTCACGGGGACTACGCGCAGGCGGCCGAGCGCTTCCGGCGCGCCGATGCGCTCGTTCACGCGCCGACGCTGCTCCTCGGCCTCGCGCGCGCGCAGGTCGGGTTGGGCCAGCTCGTCGAGGCCCACGAGACGTACTGGCGTATCGTTCGAGGCCAGCTCGCGCCGGACGCGCCGCCCCCGTTCGCGAAGGCCGTCGAGGACGCGAAGCGCGAGCTAGCGGTGCTGGAGCCGCGCTTGCCGTGGATCACCATCGACGTGATCGGTCCGCCGGGGTCGGCGGTCACGGTGACCCTCGACGACGTACCGTTCCCGGCGGGGGGCCTGGGCACGAAGCGCGCGAGCGATCCGGGCGTCCACCGATTACGCGTCTCCGCGCCCGGCTTCGCGCCAGCCGAGTCGACGTTCACGGCGAACGAAGGCGAAGCCGCCGTCGTCACCCTCACCCTCACCCCCGAGGCTCTTCCCGAGGTCGCCCCTTCGCCGCCTTCCGTGACGCCCGTTCCACGCGACGCATCGACGGCGGCCCTACCCCCCCCGCCCACCCCAGCCGGCAAGACGCTCGGCGTCGTGCTCGTCGGGCTCGGCACGGTAGGGCTCGTCGGCGGCGGTATCACCGGCGTGCTCGCGTCGACCAAGCACGCATCGCTCATCGGGAGCTGTCCCGGCGGACGCTGTCCCGCGAGCGTCGAGAGTCAGGTCAACACCTACGACGTCCTCGGTACGGTCTCGACCGCGTCGCTCGTGGCGGGCGCCGCGTGCGCGGCCGTCGGCCTCACGCTCATCTTCACGTCCAGGTCGTCCGCGCTCACGGCGTACGCGGGCTTCCTCGACGCCGGCGTCCGAGGGAGCTTCTAGGATGGACACCCCGAGAATCCCGCGCGGAGCCGGCCCGAGAATCGCGTGGGTCGTCCTCGTCGTCGGCGCGGCCGGATGGCTCGCGACCGGGTGCACCCGTCTGGCCGGGCAGCTCGAGGTGGACCCGCCCGACGCGGAGGCCGGAGGTGCGACCGCGACGCCCGAAGGCGGCGGGGGCCTCGACGCGACGGCGGACGGGGGAGGCTCGGACGACTCCGCCCAGGGCTCGGCGTACATCTGCAGCCCCGGGCAGCTCCAGTGCGCGGGACCCGAGCTCCAGATCTGCAATCCGACGCGCGACGGGTGGGTCAATCAGCAGCTGTGCGGCTCCGCGGCGCTCTGCAACCCCTCGTCCAGCATGTGCACGCCGACCACCTGCCAGACCGGCGACATGCAGTGCTCCGGTGCCGAGCTGCAGGTCTGCAACGCCGATCTCGACGGGTGGGTGACGACCATGACCTGCGCATCGGCGGCGCACTGCAGCGCGACGGCGGGCGCGTGCACCGCCGCGCCCTGCACCACGGGCAGCGTGCAATGCAGCGGGGCCATGCTCCAGACGTGCAGCGGGCCCGACACCGGCTGGACCACGACGGCCACGTGCGCCACCACGTCCCTCTGCGACGCCTCGAATGGCGTTTGCGATGCACCCGCGTGCGCGGCCAATCAGTTCCGGTGCAGCGGCGCCACCCTGGAAGTCTGCAATCAGGGACGCACCGGCTGGATCGCCGTACAGACGTGCACCAACGCCGCGCTGTGCGACGCGACGCACGCCGTGTGCACGGGCGCGACCTGCTTGCCCGACGAGATCGAGTGCAACGGCGCCGCGCTCCAGATCTGCAACGCCGACCAGAACGGCTACACGACCGTACTGACGTGCTCGACCGCCGGTCAGTGCAACGCCACGCTGATGACCTGCGCCGCGTGCACCGCGAACGAGGTGCAATGCAACGGGGCTTCGCTGCAGACGTGCGACGCCGCGCAAGGACAGTGGTCGACCACGCAGACCTGCGCCACTTCGGCGCTCTGCGACGCGGGGGCCGATGCGTGCGAGACGCCTTCGTGCAGCGTCGGGCAGTACCAGTGCTCCGGAGCGACGCTCCAGCAGTGCAACGCGCAGCGCACGGGGTGGACGACGCAGACGGCGTGCGCGACGGCCGCGCTCTGCGACGCGACGACGGGCATGTGCGACCCGGCGGTGTGCGAGCCGAACCAGTACAGCTGCGACTCGTCGGGCGACCTCCAGGCATGCAACTCCGGCGAGACCGGCTTCACGACCATCGCCGCCTGCGGGAGTCCGGCGCTCTGCGACGCCGTCCACGGCCAGTGCACCACCGCGCCGTGCGCGGCGGGGCAGTACCAGTGCAGCGGCGCGGCCCTTCAGCAGTGCAACGCGAGCCAGACGGGGTGGACCACGGTGCAGACGTGCTCCACGCCGTCGCTCTGCGATCTCGCCAACGCGACGTGCGACCCTCCCGCATGCGCCGCCAACGGGTACCAGTGCTCCGGAAAGTCGCTCGAGGTGTGCAACGCAGGCCGCACCGGTTACGCGCCGTCGGCGACTTGCAACGCGGCGGACCTCTGTGACGCCAAGGCGGGACGCTGCGACGTCTGCGTGCCCGGGACCTGGTCGTGCACGGGCGCCGAGCTCTATCACTGCGCATCGGACGGACAGAGCGATCCGCTGTCGCAGACGTGTGCGAGCGGCGCGACCTGCGACGCGGACGCCGGGACGTGCGATCCGCCTCCTCCGTCCGATGCGGGCACGCCGTCGGAGGCGGGCTCACCGTCCGATGCCGGCGCGTCCGATACGGGTCCGTCCGATGCGAGCGCGCCGCCTGACGTCGTAGCCGAGGCCGGCGTGAGCGCGGACGCGTCGGACGCCGGCGCCGACCCGGACTGAGCGTCGAGCCGGAGGGTCATTCGTGGTCGTCGCCACGACCCGAACCAAACTCATTCGTGCACTTCGCAGAGCGTGACAACGTGTCTCGGTGTGGCTTTTTGGAGCCCGGGCCGGGGGTCGCCGAGCTCGGTCCGCGCGTGGATGCCGCTCTCCTCGGCGGTCTCGATCACGGCGGCCATTTGCGCGGCGGCTTCGAGCGTTCGGCACGCCAGGGCCGCGAGCTCCTCCACCAGCTGGGCGTCGTGCTGCCGTCCCGGATAGGCCGTGCGGCGCTCCAGCTCGTCGACCAGCGTGCGCACGACGGCCAGCTGGGAGCGGAGCGTGCGCGTCGGGAGGTCGCGCGCGAGGTCGTGTCGGGTCCACGGAGAGGGCGGTGCGATTGGCATGGCGACGCGGGGACGCAAGCAAGTCTGACGCCGGCTCGACCGACAAAAGAGCGGACGTGCTGCACCGCGCCGTTCCCTGGAGTGGCTCCCATGAGCCCGAGGGGGGATGCCGCCGAGCGTCGCGGTCGCCGTTCTCCTGGCGCTCCTCGGATGCGCCTCGTCGTCGTCGGGCGACCGGCCTTGCTCTGGGGCACCGGCGTCGAAGGGTACGACTCGGACAACGTGCTGG
Organism: Polyangiaceae bacterium; assembly: GCA_050012715.1. GTDB lineage: Bacteria > Myxococcota_A > Polyangia > Polyangiales > Polyangiaceae > Palsa-1150. Next base: position 8,376 of record JBEKGQ010000003.1, on the reverse strand, counting down.
TCGAGCTCGGCCCGGATGACACGCTGCTCGTAGATGGTCATCGCCGGCGTGATGGCTAGCCTGGAGGTCGTTGCTCCCTGAGCTCGAGTGCCCGTCCGGAATTGGACGGCTCTTGGGCGCCCGGTCAGTCGGCCAGCGAAGTCGTTCCGTCGAGGCCCCATGCGAGTGGTGAGTTCAGCGTAGTTGGTATTCCTCGTGGTCAATGGCGCCAGTTCCACGCCATGAATGCCGACGACCATTCCCGCAATTCGATCGCCGCCGAGAGGTGCGCAGCGACGGCACCCCAGGTGGCTCCACGGCCGCGACTCGGTGATCCGGGCTCGCCGTCGCGGGCAGCGTCGTGCCCTCGACTACGGAAGCCCGCAGGGTGTGACAATATGTCTCGGCCGAGCCCCGCGCAATCCCGTCCGTGGTGCGTCGAGATCGGCCGAAGAGGGCCGACGGAACGATGTTGTTGACAACGTCGGCGCATCCGCCGAGACGCCGGGACCGTCGTTCGCACCGGGAAACGGGGCCGACCGATTCTATCGACGTCGAGAGAATCGTGTCCCGGACAGGGATGAGCCCGGCAAAACTGACCACGATGGTAACCACATCGAGTCGCCTCGTTCGGCCAGTTGCTGCCTGCATGCAAAGGGGTAACGTGGTGATACGGGTATTTCTTTCTCGGATAGTCGTTCGTGCGACCCGGCAAGGCGGCAATGAAAAGCAACGATTCGCGCTCTGCCATGGTGGACGTAGGAGACGTGCTCGACGGCCGCTATCAGCTCCTCCGCGACATCGGTCGCGGGGCAGCGGGCGTCGTCTATGAGGCAAGGCACCTCTTCACGGGGCGCTTCGTCGCGGCAAAGCTGCTCCTCAGTCAGGCGCGGCGGAAGGACCACGCCGAGCTGCGCGCCCGGCTCGAGCGCGAGGGGCGTGCCCTCGCTTCGATTCGGCACCCGGGGGTGGTCGAGGTGCTCGATGGCGGCCTGACGCCCGAGGGATACTCGTACCTCGTGCTGGAGATGCTCGAGGGGCGCACGCTCGAGGGCCTGCTGGTCGCCCGATCGACGCTGTCGGTGAGCAACACGGTCGGCCTCGCGCTGCAGCTCTGCGACGCACTCGACGCCGTGCATCTGGCCGGCGTCGTCCACCGCGACGTCAAGCCTTCCAACATCATCATCATGCGGGGAGCCGGCGGCCTCGAGATCGTCAAGCTGGTCGACTTCGGTGTCGCGAAGCTCATCGATCCCGCGCCGGACGACAAGCTCACGAAGGACGGTGCCATCATCGGCACGCCGGAATACATGTCCCCGGAGCAGCTGCTCGGCGAAGGGCCGGTCGACCTGCGGTCCGACGTCTACAGCCTCGGCGTCACGATGTACGAGTGCCTGGCGGGGGCCACGCCCGTCCAGGGCAACTACCAGAAGCTCCTGCTCAGCGCAGCCGGTCCAGCGCCGATTCCACCGCTCCGGACGGTGGCCCCGAGCGTGCCGGCGGCGCTGGCCGAGGTGGTCGACCGCGCGATCGCCAAGGCGGCGAGCGCGCGCTTCGAGAGCACCCGAGACCTCGCGGCGGCCATCGAGCGGGCGGTCCCCGGGGCCAGCCGGCGAACGACGCTGAGAACACCTCCTCCCCTCCCCGAAGCAAAGGCGGCCGTCGAGCAGAGGCGCGTCCCGCGCGCTCCCTACAACACGCCCGTTCGCCTCGTCCTGGGCGAAGGCGTCGTGGACGGCCGTTCGGAGGACATCTCCGAGGGCGGTCTGCTGGTGCTCACGATGGCAGAGTGCGATCCGGGGCAGCGCGTCGCTCTTCGCTTCGCGCTCCCGATGGAGGGCACCGTGGTGTCGGTCGAGGCCGACGTTCGCTGGGTCCGTCGAGCGCGCGGCGTCGACCGGCACGGCTTGAACGCCATCGGTATCCAGTTCTGCGAGCTGCCGCCCGCGGTGCGGGATTCGGTGACCCGCTACGTCACCCTCATGGGCGATCCGACGGGGGCGTGAGCGTGGCGGTCCGCCAGCCGGTCCGTTCTCCTCGGGTCGCCGAGCCCGACTTCCGCGCGCTCTTCGAGTCCGCGCCGGATCGATACCTGGTGCTCGACCCCGCGTTCACCATCGTCGCCGTGACCGATGCTTATGCCGCGGTCACCATGACGAAGCGCGAGGAGATCCTCGGCCGCCTCATCTTCGAAGTCTTCCCCGACAACCCGGGCGATCCGGACGCCGACGGCGTGCGAAACCTCCGCGCGTCGCTGGAGCGCGTCCGCACTCTGCTCGTGCCGGACACGATGGCCCTCCAGAAGTACGACGTGCGGCGTCCCGCATCGGAGGGCGGCGACTTCGAGGAGCGCTACTGGGGCCCCGTCAACTCGCCGGTCCTCGATTCGCGCGGCGAGCTCGCGTGGATCATCCACCGGGTCGAGGACGTCACCGCGATGGTGCGCGCCAGGGCGGGGGCGCGGGAGGCGAACGACCTCGTCGAGACCGTCGTCGAGAACATCCCGAACATGGTGTTCGTCAAGGACGCGGAGCGCCTGTCCTTCGTGCGATTGAACCGCGCCGGCGAGGCGCTCCTCGGCCTGCCTCGCACCGAGCTCATAGGCAAGACCGACTACGACTTCTTCCCCCGGGAGCAGGCGGAGTTCTTCCAGGCCAAGGACCGAGAGACGTTGACGAAGAAGGGGCTCGTCGAGATCGTCGAGGAGCCGCTCGAGACGGCCCACGGCAAGCGCCTGCTGCGCACGAAGAAGGTGCCCATCCTCGACGCGAGCGGCGCGCCGCAATACCTGCTCGGCATCTCGGAGGACATCACCGAGCTCAGGGCCCACGAGGAGGCCACCAAGCGCCACCAGCAGGAGCTCGTTCGCGCGAAGGAGGCCGCCGACGCCGCGAACCGAGAGCTCGAGTCCTTCAGCTACTCGGTCGCCCACGATCTGCGCGCCCCCCTTCGCAGCATCGACGGATTCAGCCAGGCGCTGCTCGAGGACTGCGGCCCCCTACTCGACGACGACAGCCGGAGGCACCTCGGTTTCGTGCGCGAAGCGGCCCAGCTCATGGCCGTGCTCATCGACGACATACTCGCCCTCTCCAGGGTCACCCGGCAGGAGATCGACCGGAGGGCGGTCGACCTGTCGGCGCTCGCCCGGGCATCGATGCGCCGCATCGAGAGGGGGGCGCCAGAGCGCGCGGTCGAGGTGAGCATCGAGGACGATCTCCAGGCGTACGGGGACCCGCGACTGCTGTCGGTCGTGCTCGACAACCTCCTCGGGAACGCGTGGAAGTTCACCGCGAAGCGCGCCGACGCCAAGATCGAGCTCGGCGCGACGTCGAAGGACGGCCAAACCGTCTACTTCGTGCGCGACAACGGCGCGGGATACGACATGAAGTACGAAGCGAAGCTCTTCGGCGTGTTCCAGCGATTGCACGCGGCCCACGAGTTCGAGGGCACCGGGGTGGGCCTCGCGACCGTCCAGCGCGTCGTCCACCGACACGGCGGACGGGTCTGGGCCGAGGGCAAGGTGGGGGAAGGCGCGGTCTTCTACTTCACGCTTGCACCCGAGGAACGCGGCTGATGACCTCCGCGAACACCGACCGAGCCATCTTGCTCGTCGAGGACAATCCCGGCTCGAGGTCATGACTCGGCCCCTTCGCGCGCTCATCCTGGAGGACGTCGAGGCGGACGCGGCGCTCCTGCTGCGGGAGCTGCGGCGAGGGGGCTTCGACGTCACGTTCGAGCGCGTCGAGACGGCGGAGGCGCTCGGCGCGGCGCTGGAGCGCGAACGCTGGGACGTCGTCATCTCGGACTACTCGATGCCCGGTCTCAGCGCGCCGGTGGCGCTCGAGCTCGTCAAGAGCCGGGAGCTCGACCTCCCGTTTCTCATCGTCTCGGGCACGGTGAGCGAAGAGATCGCGGTCGAGGCGATCCGCGCCGGCGCGCACGACTTCATGGCGAAGGGCAAGTTCGCGCGGTTGATACCCGCGATCGACCGCGAGCTGCGGGAGGCCGCGGCGCGCCAGGACCGAAAGCGGCTCGAGCAGCAGCTCCGTCAGACGCAGAAGATGGAGGCCATCGGCCGCCTCGCGGGCGGGGTCGCCCACGATTTCAACAACATCCTCTCCATCATCCTGAGCTACGCGGACACGATCGTGGGGGATCTCCCGCCGGGTAACCCCATCCGCGCGGACGTCGAGGAGATGAGGGCGGCCGCGCTCCGGGCAACGGACCTCACGAGGCAGCTCCTCGCCTTCAGCCGGCAGCAGGTGCTCGAGCCGAGAGTCCTCGACCTGAGCCAGAGCGTCTCCGGGATGGAGGTCATGCTCCGTCGCCTCCTCGGTGTCGGCATCGAGCTGACGACGGTTGCGTCGGGCGATCTCTGGAGCGTGAAGGCGGACCCGGGCCAGATCGAGCAGGTCGTCATGAACCTCGCCGTCAACGCGCGGGACGCCATGCCCCGAGGAGGGAAGCTGACGATCGAAGCGGCGAACGCCGAGCTCGACCAGGACTACGCGAACGCGCGACAGGACGTGCGGGCGGGCGCCTACGTGATGCTCGCCGTGAGCGACACCGGGAGCGGCATGGACGCCGCGACGTTGGCGATGATCTTCGAGCCGTTCTTCACGACGAAGGAGGTGGGAAAGGGCACCGGCCTCGGCCTCGCGACGGTGTTCGGAATCGTCAAGCAGAGCGGCGGCCACATCGCCGTCCACAGCGAGCTGGGGGTTGGCACGACCTTCAGGGTCTACCTTCCGCGCATCAACCCGGCCGACGTTCGCCCGTCCCAGCAACAGGTGGCCCATCGACCCTGGCCCCCTGACTCGGACGGCGCGCTGGTCGCCGGAAGAAGAGGAGACGCACGCCCGATGAGCCCCGACCACGACGCGATTCGACTGCTCCTCGTGGACGACGACCCGGGCGTCCGGCGCGCCCTCGAGTCGACGCTCGTCCGCCACGGCATGCTCGTGGAGACGGCCTCGAACGGCAGAGAGGCCGCGGACAAGGTGAAGTTAGGCTCCTTCGACGTGGTCGTGACGGACATCTCGATGCCCGAGATGACGGGGATCGAGTTCCTCCGGGCAGTCCGCGAGCACGACGTCGACGTCCCCGTCATCCTGATCACCGGTCAGCCCGACATCGAATCGGCCGTGCGCGCGGTCGAGTACGGCGCGTTCCGCTACCTCGCGAAGCCCGTCTCCAACCAGGAGCTGCGCGAGACCGTGCTCCGCGCCGCGAGGCTGCACAAGCTCGCGAGGCTCAAGCAGCAGGCCCTCGAGCTTCCCGGCCAGCTCGAAGGGGGCCGGCTCGGCGAGCGCGCCGCGCTCGAGGTCCGATTTGCGGCCGGACTGCGGATGATGTGGATGGCCTTCCAGCCCATCGTCGAATGGCGAGAGCGGCGCGTCTTCGGCTACGAAGCGCTGCTTCGTTCGGACGAGCCTCTCATGAAGAGCCCCGCGGACATCCTCGACGCCGCGGAGCGGCTCGGGAGACTCCCGGAGCTGGGGCGAAGCGTCCGCGCCCACGTGGCCTCCGCCGCGTCGTCCCTCCCCGCGGGGATCCGGCTTTTCGTGAACCTCCACTCGGCGGATCTCAACGACGAAGACCTCTATTCCCCCGACGCGCCCCTGTCGAAAATCGCCGAGCGCGTCGTCCTGGAGGTGACCGAGCGCGCCTCCCTCCACGGGGTGAAGAACGTCACCGCGTGCGTGGCAAAGCTCAACGGGCTCGGCTTTCAGATCGCCATCGACGACCTCGGCGCGGGCTACGCCGGGCTGACGAGCTTCACGCAGCTCGGACCGGCGGTGGCCAAGCTCGACATGTCGCTCGTCCGCGGCGTCGACGCCGACGCGCGCCGCCAGAGCATCGTTCGCTCGATGAAGACGCTCTGCGACGAGCTCGGGATGCTCGTGGTCGCCGAGGGGGTCGAGACGCCGATGGAGCGCGACATGCTCGGCCAGCTCGGGTGCGACCTTCTCCAGGGGTACCTCTTCGCGAAGCCCGCGCGTGGCTTCGATACGCCCAAGTGGCCGGCGTAGTCGAGGTAAGCTCCCTCCGTGGAGCCGGATTTCGACGTCATCATCCCGGTCGCGCTGGTCGTCGTGCTCGCGCTCGTCGGCATCACGGTCACGGTCCTCCTCGTTCGCGCCGTCACGCGCCGGGTCACTGCGCCGCAGGGGCTGGCCGCGCGAGGGCTCGTCCTCACGTGCGATCGCGTGTCCACGAACGTGACGATCAGCGGTCGTCGCTTCGAGAATCGACGCATGACGCTCGACGTGGAGATCCCCGGCCGCCCGCCCTTCGTGGCGACGGGCACGTTCCTCGTGCCCCGCGGCATCGTCGAGGCCCTCCCCGGCTCGTCGCTCGAGCTCGTCGTCGATCCGAAGGACGTCACCCAGATCAGCGTGCTCGGCCCGGGCGGCTTCACCGGCCCGTGGTTGAGCTACGGACCGCCGAATACGTACTAGGTCTTCGCGGCGGGGCTCACGGCGTGCTGTGGTAAATCCAGCCGTCCGACGTGATCGCGTAGATGTTGCAGCTGGCCGTCCCCCACACCGTCTGCGCGCTCGGCCCGACCTTGTGCCAGGTGCCGTCGGGCAGGGAGCGCCACATGCCGTCCGTCGTGGCGAGGTAGAGATCCCCGTCGTCGAGCCCCCAGACGTCGTAGATCGCGTCCGTCGTGGCGATGGGGGCGCTCAGCGCCGTCCACGTGCCGTTGCCGGTGGAGTGCAGGAAGGTCGCGCTCGCTCCCACGGCGTAGACGTCGTTCGGCCCGAGGCCCCACACCGACATGAGGATCTGCGTGGTGCCCGAGACCTCGGTGCTGAAGCCCGCCGCCGACCCGTGCGCGATGACCCCGTTGTCCCCGACCGCGTAGACGTCGGACGGCGACGAGCCCCACACGTGCTCGAAGAACGTCGTCGTGTTGCCGGGCAAGAGGTTCGCGCCGCCCCCGTTGACGAGACCGAAGACGCTCGATCCGACGTAGAAGACGTCCGCGTGGTCGAACGCGAAGATCGACACGAGAGGGGTAGAGCTCGGCGAGGTGGGCTGCCAGAGCCCGTTCACCGTCGTGTCGTAGAAGCCGTGGTAGGGCGTGGGCTCGACGGGGATCTGCCCGACGGCGAAGCCGACGCCGTCGCTGCCGTACGAAACCCCCGAGTACTGATAGGTCGTGTCGCTCGGCGGGGGCACCGACTTCCACGTGCCATTGCCCGACGACGTCATCAGGCTCGGCCCCGTGGCCGCGTAGACCTGGCCGGCGTAGGTGGAGAGCTCGCTCGGCATGATGTCGGTGGTGAGCGGAGGATTCGGCGTGTACTCGTTCTGCCAGTAGCAGCCGGGCACGCAGATCCCGTCGTCGGCGCAGGTGTAGGCGGCGGCGCAGTCGGAGTCCTTCGTGCAGGCGGCTCCGGTGGTCCCTGCGCCCGCATCGCTGGCGCTCCCGCTGCTGGAGGTGCTGCCGCTGCTGGAGCTGCTGCCGGTGCTGGAAGTGCTGCCGCTGCTGGAAGTGCTGCCGCCGCTGGAAGTGCTCGAGGTGCTGCCACCGCCGCCGCTGCTGGAGGTGCTGCTGCCGCTCGTGCTGCTCCCGCTGGTGCTGGAGGTGCCGCCGCTGCTGCTCGTCGACTCTCCGCCGCTACTCGACGTGCTGCCCATGCCACCGCCGCTGCTCGACGTGCTCATACCCGAGCTCCCACCGGTGCTTCCGCTCCCGCTGCTTCCCGAGCCGCCACCGGATGGCGAGCCGGACGCCCCACTGCAGGCCGCGACGACGAGACCAAGCGCTACTACCGACGATCTGGCAAGCATCCAGGGCACCTCGAAGGAGTGTGTGGCGGTTCTACGCCGCGCTGCGCTACGAGCTTCCCTCGCGGTCAAGGGCGGATTGCCACGATCGTGACGGTTCCGACACCTCGCCTCCGGGTCGACGGAGCGATGGGGTGACGTGGAGAGACTCGGCGCGGCTGGCGAGGATCTTGCGAAGCGACCCGGCGGAGGTTCAATCATGGCGAAGGCTACGAGCGGAACGAAGTACAGCGCGGGCGCCAGTCGCAAGGTCGAGAAGACGATGCACGAGCGCAAGGAGGGCACGCTCCGGTCCGGCGGCAGCGGCAAGAAGGTCACGAGCCGCAAGCAGGCGATCGCCATCGGGCTGTCCGAGGCGCGCAAGGCAGGGGCGCGCGTCCCCAAGAAGAGCTCGTCGTCCCGGCGCCGCCCCAAGAAGTGAGCGGTCGGCCTCTCGCCGAGAGTGCCGAGAGAAAGACTCCCGCTGGCGTGCCCTCGGTTCGCCGCCAAGAATCGCGGTCGGACCGGCTCGAATCGCGATTCTAGGCGGTCGAACGACGGTCGGACCGGCTCGAACCGCGGTCGGACCGGGTCGAATCGCAGTCGGACCGGGTCGAA
>JBEKGQ010000002.1:0-32506 GCA_050012715.1 Polyangiaceae bacterium | reverse complement strand
GATCGCAGTCGATGCCGGGGCGACCGCAGTCGATGCGGAAGCGATCGCAGTCGATGCGACGGCGACCGCAGTCGATACGACCGCGATGGCAGTCGATGCGGGAGCGATCGCAGTCGATGCGACCGCGATGGCCGTCGATGCGACCGCGATGGCCGTCGATGCGACGGCGATAGCAGTCGATGCGATCGCGATGGCAGTCGATGCCGCCGCGAAGGTACAAGGTGCCGGATCGATTGCAGAATCAGCGGCCGCGATGGCAGGCGGTGCCGGGTCGACCGCAGGACCCGCAGCGGGGCTAGAAGTAGAGCGTCATGCCGCCGGTGAGCAGGCCGCCGCCGGAGGTGTTCGTCGTCTGGCCCTGGGCGTTCGTGAACTCGGGCTGGTACTGCGCGCCCTGGTCGGTACGCGACCGGACGAAGCCGCGGAGGTCGACGTTGAGGGCCAGCACCTTCGTCAGGCGGAGCTCGAGGCCGATGCCGGCCTGGCCGCCGAAGTACGTGTAGTTGTTGTTGTAAGGGGTCGTGACGGAGGTGTCGCTCGGGTCGTTCTGGCTGTTCGCCCACGACCAGCCGAAGCCCGCCAGCAGGTAGATCTGCGCGCGCGAGCGCGGGTTCAGGAACATGAGCGCGTTGAACGTCAGCGCGGTCTCGTGGCGAAGGTCGCCGACGTAGCCGTGGCCGCCGACCCAGTCGAGGTCCGTCTCGAGGCCGAAGTAGCGGTTCGGCTTGAAGCGGAGGCCCGCGCCCGCGCCGCCCATGCCGGCGTTGTGCTCCGTACCGCCGCCGATCGACGCGCCCTCGAGGTGCAGGTTGAGACCCCACTCGCGCCCGACGTTCCCGGGGCGGTTGAGGGAGGGGGGAGGCGGCGCGTAGTCGTAAGGAGGGGGCGACTCGGGGCGCACGACCATCACGGGGGGTGGCGGCTGGTAGACGACGACCGGCGGCTGCCGCGGGGCGGGCGCATACGTGACGCTCGGCACGCGCCGGACGCGCGGTGGGGGCGGAGGCGGCGGGGCGTCGGGATCAGGGAGGGCCTGGAGCTGCGGCTGCACCGGCTCGGCGGGGACCGCCTGCTGCTGCGGCGCATCGGCGCAGAACCAGCTGCCGGGCGGGCACGCTCCCTGCGGCGCGGATTGCGCCGAGGCGACCGCGGGAATCGCAAGCGCGAGCGCGAGGGCCGGGGTGAACACGACGAGCTTCGCCATGACGCAGAGTTCCTTCCGTCCGTCGGGACAGACGCCGAGAGGTTGCAGTCGCGGAGAGCGGTGCAACCCAGGTGCCACGAAGCTTGTCGCCGCGGCGACCGAAAATCAACGGGCGCGCGCGACCCTCGACCCGGCCGAGCCCGCGAAGCGTCGCCATCCGTTCACGCTGCACCGGGTACCCACGTAGGCAACCGCGATAGACGTCGACGCGGCCAGAACACGGTCCTACCGTGCGCGGCCATGCCGATCGTGCGCCTCAAACCGGGTCACGTGCAGCCCGTGTGGATGGGCCACCCCTGGGTGTATGCGCAGGCCATCGACCGCGTCGAAGGGGGTGCGACCGCCGGCGACGAGGTGAGCGTCGTCGATCCGCGAGGGAATCTCCTCGGTCGCGGCTTCTATTCCCCGGGATCGGCGATCCCGGTGCGGCTGCTGGTTCGCGACGAGAAGACGCGGCTCGACGCCTCTTTCTTCCACGCGCGGCTGGAGCGAGCTGTGGCGCTGCGGGCGGCGATCGGCCTCCCCAGCGAGCAGACGACGGGGTTCCGGCTCATCCATGCCGAGGGCGACGGGCTGCCGGGCCTCATCGTCGACCGCTTCGGCGACACGCTCTCGGTGCAGCTCGGCACCATCGGCATGAAGCACCGCGAGGCGCTGGTCCACGAGGCGCTCTGGACGACGCTCCACCCGCGCGCGATCGTCGACCGCACGAGCGCGTCGACCGCGAAGACGGAGGGCTTCACGCCGGCGTCGGGCGTCGTGCGCGGCGAGGAGATCCGCGCGCTCGACGTCCTGGAGCGCGGGCTGAAGTTCCACTTGCCGATGGAGCTCGGGCAGAAGACGGGCTTCTACTTCGACCAGCGGGCCCTCCGCGCGCGCGTCGAGCAGCTCGCGCACGGGCGGCGGGTCCTCGACGCGTACTCGTTCGTGGGCGCGTTCGCGCTGGCGGCGGCGCGCGGCGGGGCGCGCGAGGTCGTGGCGGTGGACGAGAGCGCGCTGGCGATCGAAGTGGGGGCGGAGTGCGCGGCGGCGAACGGCCTCGCCGAGCGGGTGAAGTTCACGAAGGGGGACGCGCGGCACGCGCTCGCGGAGGCGAAGGGGACGTTCGATCTGGTCATCGCCGATCCTCCGCGCCTCGCGCCGAACCGGGGCGCGCGCGACCAGGCGCTCGTCGCGTACGCGAGGCTCGCGGAGAACGCGTGCCGCGCGGTGCGCCCGGGGGGCATCGTGGTGCTGTGCTCGTGCTCGGCGGCGGTGGACCTGCCGGCGCTGACGCGGACGCTCGCGCAAGGAGCGACGCGCGCGAACGTCGACGCGACGGTGCTCGAGCGATGGTTCCAGGGCGCGGATCACCCGGTGCGGGCGGCGTTCGGCGAGGGGCTCTACCTGAAGGCGCTCATCGCCCACGTCGAGGCGAGGTAGGGCAGGGCGCGGCGCGTGCGGCCTCTCGCCACTCTGCCGACCGACGAGGCGCGCGGCCTGCGTGGGCTGCTGTTCGATCTCGACGACACGTTCCTGTCGCACGGGGTGCTCACGCGGGTCGCCTACGACGCGCTGTGGAGCCTGCACGACGCGAAGCTGAAGCTCGTCGCGGTGACGGGACGGCCGAGCGGCTGGGGCGAGGTGCTGGCGCGGCAGTGGCCCGTCGAGGGCTGCGTGACGGAGAACGGCGCGGTGCACCTCGTGCGCGAGGGCACCGGCATCGCGCGGAGGGACGCGGTGGACGAGGCGACGCGGCGCGGGAGGCGGGTGCGCCTGGCGCGGCTCGTCGAGCGCGTGCGCGAGGTGGTGCCCGAGGCGCGCCTCACGGACGACGTCGACGCGCGGCGCAGCGATGTGACGTGGGACATCGGCGAGCGGATGAAGCTCCCGCCGGACCGGGTGCGCCTCGTGGCGCAGGCCATCGAGGCGGCGGGCGCGCACTGGCTGCAGTCGAGCGTGCACCTGCACGCGACGTTCGACGCGGACGACAAGGCGAGCGGCGCGGTGCGGTTCCTGGCGCAGCAGCTCGGGGAGGACCCGGGCGCCGCCCTGACGCGCTACGCCTTCATCGGCGACAGCGGGAACGACGCGTCGTGCTTCGCTGCGTTTCGCACGACGTTCGGCGTGGCCAACGTGCGCGCCGCCGTCTCGCGCCTGAGCGTCCCGCCGCGCTACGTCGCGCCGAGCCCGATGGGGGCGGGGTTCGCCGAGGTGGCGGCGGAGATCCTCCGCCGGCGGTGAACGGCTCGACCGTGTGCTACGCCTCCACACGAGAAGATGGCCACCTCGAACGCCGACCTCGTCGCCCTCGCCCGCCAGCGCCTCTACCCGAACTACAAGCCCGCCCCGCTCGCGCTCGTGCGCGGCAAGGGCTGCGAGCTCTTCGACGCCGACGGGCGGCGCTGGCTCGACCTCTGCGCGGGCGTCGCGGTGTGCTCGGTCGGTCACGCGCATCCCACGCTCGTCCGCGCCATCGCCGAGCAGGCCGCGACCGCGATGCACGTCTCCAACTACTTCTACAACGAGCCGAACATTCGCCTCGCCGACGAGCTGTGCCGGCGCACCGGCTTCGCGCGCGCGTTCTTCTGCAACTCCGGGACGGAGGCGAACGAGGCCCTCCTCAAGCTCGCCCGTCACCACTTCTACGAGAAGGGCCAGAAGGAGCGGCTGCGCGTCGTCGCGTTCCACAACGCGTTCCACGGCCGCACCATGGGGGCTCTCTCGATGACCGGCACCCCGAAGTACCGTGAGGGCTTCGGTCCGCTCGGACCGGTGACGCACGTCGCGTACGGTGACGTGGACGCGGTCGAGCAGGCGATGGGCAGCGACGTGTGCGCGATCATCGTCGAGGCGGTCCAGGGCGAAGGGGGCGTGCTCCCCGCGCCGCCCGGCTTCCTCGCGAAGCTCCGGGCGATCGCGGACGCGCACGGCGCGCTGCTGCTGCTCGACGAGGTGCAGACGGGCGTCGGGCGCCTCGGGCGATTCCTCGGGAGCGACGGCTCCGGCGCGAAGCCGGACGCGGTGGCGCTGGCGAAGGGCCTCGGGGGCGGCTTCCCCATCGGCGCGATGCTCACGACGGAGGCGCTCGCGGGCGCTCTCCCGCCGGGGACGCACGGGTCGACGTTCGGGGGCAACCCGCTCGCCTCGGCCGCGGCGCTCGCGGTGCTGCGCGTGCTCGACGAGGAGAAGCTCGTCGAGGGGGCGCGCGCGAAGGGCGAGGCGCTGACCGAGATGCTCGGTGCGCTCGTGAAGGAGCTGCCGGAGACGTGCGAGGGCGTCCGCGGCGAAGGCCTGCTCGTGGGGCTGGTGCTCAAGGCGGGGTTCGTCGCGCGCGACGTGCTACCGCAGGTGCAGGAGGCGGGCGTCCTGCTGACCGCCGCGGGCGACCGGGTGCTGCGCTTCTCGCCGCCGCTCGTCGTCACCCTCGCCGAGCTGGAAGAGGGCGTTCGCGCCCTTCGCGCCGCGCTCGCCGGGCTGCGTCTCAAGAGCGCCGGCTGAACGGGCAATCAGCCCGCGCGCGGCTCTTGCCTTGACAGAGGGCTCTGCCGCGGCGAGCTATGGACCCCTCCTCCCCATGGGGAACGCCCGATTCCCAGTGACCCCCGCGCCGCCGTCGGCGCGAGAGCTCGACCCTCCGACCTCGGGGATCCCGTCGTCGGCGTCGTCGCTTTGTCCCGGCTGTGGACAAGCTGTGGACCCGCTGCGGGCGGGGCACGTCGCCGTCCTCGAGGGCCGCTTTCGCTACTTCTGCCGCGCCGAGTGCAAGCAGTCGTTCCTGCGCGCCGAGGGACGGCCGCTGGAGGAGGACGTCGCGACCCAGCGGCCGCCCGACGTCGAGGCGTTCCTCGCCGAGCAAGCGGAGCAGACCGAGGCTCGCCGGCCGAACGGCACGCACCACAACGGGACGAACGGCCATTCCTCCCACCCGCGGCCAACGCTCCCGTCGGCGCCCAGAGCGACCGCGCCGTCGCTTCCGTCGGTCCCGCCCGTTGCGTCGCTCCCCCCGGTCTCGCCTGCGCCGGCCCCCGTGCCGTCCGCGCGCTTCGAGCGGGAGGAGCCCGTGGAGTCCGCCCCGCGCTCGCGCACGACGCTCCTGACCGGAGAGATCCCGTCGCCTTCGCCGTCGAGGCGCACGACGCCGCGGCTCGAGCGTCAGGCCGATCGAGCGCTGCCCGTCCTCGACGCGGTCGGGATCATCGCGGGCGGCCTCGTGCCGGCGCTTGGGCTCCTCGGAGCGTCGGCGGAGGTCGCGCGCCTGCCGCTCGTGCTCGTGGCCGGCGCCGCCATGGCCACGCGCCTGTTGCTCGGCCGGCGCGACGCCGCCGACGCGCATGCGCTCGTCGTGCTGGCCCCGACGCTGGGCGCGGTCGCCGCCACGTGCTGGGCCTCGGTGACCCACGACACGCACGCCGCGGCGATCGCCGTGATGGCGGGCCTCACCTGCGCCGTGGCGCTGGCCTCGGAGATGCTCGTCGACCGCGTGCGCGTCCGCATCGTCGCGGCGAGAGAGCGCATCGAGAGGGCCCTCGATGCTCGCGCTCGCGCCGTGCACGGCGAGGACGCGGTGGAGATGCCGGCCTGCGAGGTGCGCCCCGGCGAGCAGGTGCTCGTCGAGGCCGGCGAGCTCGTCGGCGTCGACGCGACGGTGACGGCGGGCGAAGCGCGCGTCGTGCCGTGGCTCGACGCGGGCGTCGACGTGGTGAAGCGCGAGGGTGATCCGATCGTGGCCGGCGCGCGGGTCGTCTCGAGCCGGCTGCGCATGATGACGACGTGGTCGGGGCGAGAGCGAGCCTGGGTGAAGCTCCTGGCGACGCCCGCGCTCCGGGTCGACGTAGCGGCTCCGACCGCGCGCGCGCTGCGCCTCACCATCGAGCGCGGGTCGCCGGTGGCGGCGCTGCTCGTCGGGATCGCCGCGTTCTCGGCAAACGCGACGCCGGTGCAGATCCTGGCCGCCATGTGCGCGGGCGCGACGGCGTTCGGCGCCCGGGCGGTGGCGTCCCTGGTCGCGCTCTACTTCGCGCGCGCGCAGCTGGAGGCGCTGTCGCGAGGCATCACGTACAAGGACGCGCGGGCCTTCGAGCGCGCCGCGTCGGCGAGCGTCGCGGTCTTCAGCGCGCGCGGGACGCTGCTCCTCGGCGAGCCGGAGATCGTGGCCATCGAGCCGATCGGCACCGGCGACGTCGAGCGCGTCCTCTCTCTGGCGGCGGGCGCCGAGACCGGATCGAGCCACCCGTTCGCGGCGGCGATCTTGCGCGCGGCGCGGGCCCGGGGCGTCGCCGCTGACCACGTTCGGAACGCGACCGCGCACGCCGGCCTCGGCGTGACCGCGCTGGCGTCCACCGGCGAGCGCCTCGTCGTCGGCGGACGCGCCATCATGCTCGAGGAGAAGATCGGCGTCGCGGTGACGGACGCCCGGGCCTCGGAGCTCGAGGCGCTCGGTCGCAGCGTGCTCCTCGTGGCGCTCGGGGACCGCTTGCTCGGGCTCATCGCGCTGCAGGACGGGCTCCGCCCGGGGGCGCGCGCGGCGGTGCAGAAGCTCCTCGACGTGCGCGTCGAGCCGGTGCTCATGAGCGGCGAGGCGCGCGAGACGTGCGAGACCATCGGGCGCTCGCTCGACATCGAGCACGTCCGGCCGGAGGTGCTGCCGGCAGATCGCGGCGCCGAGGTGCGCGCGCTGTCCGAGTCGGGCGGCGTGGTCGCGGTCATCGGTCACGCGGTGGGCGACGACGGGGCGCTGGGAGCGGCCGACGTGGCGGTGGCGATGAGCGCGGCCGGGTCGACGCCCGGCGAATGGGCGGTGGCGCTCGCCAGCGACGACGTCCGCGACGCGGCGCTGGCCCTGGCGATTCCCCACGCGTCGCGGGACCGGGCGCGCGCCGCGATTGCGCTCGGCGCTACGCCGGGTGTGGTGGCGCTCCTCGCCATCGGGTTCGGCATTGCACCCCTCGCGGTGGCTCCCCTCGCGGCGCTGGTGGGGGCGATCGCGGTCGCCGTGCAGGGCCGCGAGATTCAGCCCGGCCAGGGCGCCAGGTAGGCGTTCACACACACCCGCCTGCGCCGTCGATTCCCGGTCACGCTTTCCCTGCCTCCGGCGATGGAAGCAGGAGACCGGCCTGTCCCCCGCGTGGGGGACACCCCGGAATCGATGAACGGACGCGGCGCGACGTCCAACGGGAACAGAGGCCGAGGCGGCGGGCGTTCAGAGCACGGAAACCTGGCTGCGAGGGAGTCTCCACATGCGACCGCTGTTCACCGTCCTGGGTTTTGCCGCCGCCACCGCCACCGCGACGCTCGCCGTCTGCTGGCCGAGTCGCACCTACGCCGACCCGCCGGAGACCTTCTTCCAGTCGGGGGACGTGGACGACATCACGTTCTCGGGGGAGGTCGCCCGCGACCCGTCGCTCAAGACCGGGTGGGCGATGAAGGTCACCTACGAGAACCGCGGCGACGAGGACGAGACCTGCCAGCTCGACACGGAGCTGATGCGCGCGCAGGTGAACCCCGGCTCGCGCGCCAGCCCGGCGGGGACGGCGGTGTGGCACCACAAGGACAAGGTAACGGTCGCGGCGCACGAGAGCGTCGTGAAGAGCTACGAGGTCCCGCAGTGGATGGCGGTGCAGCTCGGCGCGGTGGAGAAGGCCGACACGCTCCGCCAGAAGGCGATCGACCGCGAGAACGACAAGCCGAACCCGAACTACGCGATCTCGATGCGCCCCTACACGATGTATTCGGTAGCCTTCGTCCGGGCGGATGGCTGAAGGCGACGCGAAGGACCCACCTCGACGAGGGAAGAGAAAGCTCAGCGTCGGCTACGCCGTGGTCGGCGTCGCGCTCGGGCTGGGCGTCGCGGTCGGTGTGCTGCGGCTCGCGTCGCGCGCCGAGGCGCCCCCGCTGCCGCCGCCAGCGCTGAAGCTCGCGGGCGGCGTCCTGCGCGAGGACTCGGGCTCGCTCGACGAGGTGCTCGTGCACTACGTGCCGCGGCTGGAGCCGCTGGTGGCGGAGGCGTACGCGGACTTCCTCGGGACGCTCGATCCGTCGACGCGCGTCGTCGTGGTCGTGCCGGAGGTGGAAGGCGACGGCGGCGGGGCCGGTCCGACGCCGAGAGAGCAGCTCGCGAAGATGCTCGCGCGCATCGACCCGTCCGGGGGGCTCGCGGGGCGGACGCGCGTCGTCGACGCAGCGGGTCCCATCTCGGTGTGGTCCAAGGATCGCGCGCTCGTCCTCGCGCCGGAGGCGGACTCGCCCCGGACCGGGCTGGTCATCCCCGTTCCGCCCGACCCCAAGTGGAGGGAGCGCGCCAACGACTGGCGCACGCTGTCGCGGGTCGCCGAGGCGATGCCCGACCGCTTCTACGTGCGCGAGCTGCCGCTCGCGTTCGACGCCGGCGACTTCGACGTCGCGGGGGACACCGTCCTCGTCGACGACAACCTCGTCACGAAGAACCGGTCGCGCGGCGTCGGCAACGTGGAGGAGCTCCGCAAGCTCGTCGGCGGGCTGCTCGCCCGCCCGGTGCAGGTGCTCGGTACCGCCGACGGCGACGTGCCCCGCCATCACATGTCGATGTACATGGCGGCGCTCGACGGTCGCGTCGCGCTGGTCGGGGACCCGCGCGCCACGAAGGCGCTCGTGGGCGACCCCTACGTGCCCGGCGAGGCGGACCCGGATACGGGCGAGCCGCTCCGCGCGGACTTCTCGGAGGCGATGCTCGCGCGCTTCGACCGGGCTGCGGCGGACCTCGCGGCGGCGGGCTGGCGCGTCGTCCGCATCCCGGAGGTGCCGTTCCTCGACAAGACGTACATGGCGTACACGAACGGGGTCTACGAGACGCGCGGCGGCGCGCGCATCGCGTGGATGCCCACGTTCAACCTGCCGGAGCTCGACGCCCGCGCGCGCGCCGTCTACGAGTCGCTCGGCTGGCAGGTGCGTCCGGTGCGCGCGCGCGGCCTCTACCCGCTGCACGGCACCATCGGCTGCCTGGTCAACGTCCTCGCTCGCGGGGCTCCCCGTAGTCCATGATGAGGCGCGCCCCGCGCCGGTAGGTGAAGTACGACCAGGCCCACGTGATGAGCACGACGAGCCGGTTGCGGAAGCCGATGAGGTACCAGATGTGGATGAAGAGCCACGCCATCCACGCGAGGAACCCCGACATGTGCATGCGGTCGACCATCGCGATCGCCCGCCGCCGGCCGATGGTCGCCATCGAGCCCTTGTCGAAGTAGCGGAAGGGCAGCGTGTTGCGGCCGACGAGCGCGCGGCGGATCGACTTCACCGCCGTGCGGGCCTGCTGCATCGCCACCGGGCTGACGCCCGGGAGTGGCTTGCCGTCCTTGCCGTCGAGGCGCGCGGCGTCGCCGATGACGAAGATGCGCGGATGACCCGGGACGGTGAGGTCCGGCTCGACCTTCACCCGCCCCGACGCGTCGAGGGGCACGCCGAGCGTCGCGGTGAGGGGGTTCGCGCTCACGCCGGCCGCCCACAGCACCACGGAGCAGGGGATCGACGTGTCGCCGAGGCGCACGAGGCCCGGCTCGATCGACGTCACCTTCGTGCCGGTCTGGACCTTCACCCCGAGCTCCTGGAGCTGCGAGACGGCGCTCTCCGCGAGGTCGTCGGGGAACGACGGCAGGATGCGCGGGCCGGCCTCGAGGAGGCGGACCTGCGCCTCCGTCGGGTCGATGTGCCGGAAGTCCCGCTCGAGCACGAACTTCGACAGCTCCGCGAGGGCGCCCGCGAGCTCGACGCCGGTCGGCCCTCCGCCGATGACGACGAAGCTGAGGAGCTCGCCGCGCTTCGCCGCGTTCGTCTCGCGCTCGGCGCGCTCGAACGAGAGCAGCACACGCTGCCGGATCTCGATGGCGTCCTCGATCGACTTGAGGCCGGGCGCGGCGCGCTCCCAGTCGTCGTGGCCGAAGTACGACGTCCGTGCTCCGCACGCCACGATGAGGAAGTCCCAGTCGATGAACGACCCGTCGGTCAGCTCGAGGCGCCGCGTCCTCGCCTCGATGCGCGCGACGTCGGCCATGAGCACCGTCGCGTTGTGCTCGCGGCGGACGATCGACCGGATCGGCTGCGCGATCTCCGCCGGCGAGAGGCCGGCCATCGCGACCTGGTAGAGGAGCGGCTGGAACGTGTGGTGGTTGGTGCGGTCGACGAGGGTGACCCTCACCGGCGCGCGGTCGAGCGCCTGCGCCGCGGTCAGCCCGCCGAACCCTCCGCCGACGATCACGACGTGTGGGCGCGCATCCTTGTCTCGAGACATCCGCCCCGAACGTAGGGGCGTCGTCCTTCGTCCACAAGGACCGCATCGTCACGCGCCATCGCGCTTGAGCACGGCCACGCGCGGGGTCGAGAGCTCGATCCCTTCCTTCTTGAAGCGCGCGGCGATGCGCTTGCGCAGCGCGGGCTGGACCGAGCTCTGATCGGCGAACGTCAGGACGAAGAACGAGACGGTGAAGCCCACCGCGCCGTCGACGAACCCGGGGGACATCGAGACGCTCGGCGCCGGGGCGTCGGCCATTCCGGGCAGGTCGAGCGCGCGTCTGGCTTCGTCGGCGAGCGCGTCCTCCACCTCGTCGAGATCGCTGCCGAACGCGACGTCGACGCGCACGCTGGAGGCGACGTGGGTCGTCGGGAGGCTGTAGTTCGTGATGACCGACTTGGAGAGCGTGGCGTTGGGGAGGATGACGAGGTTGCTCGCCATCGTGCGAAGGTGCGTCGAGCGCCAGCCGATGGACTCGACGTAGCCCTCGAAGGTCGGGTCGACGCGGATGAAGTCTCCCGGGCGGACCGGCTTGTCGACGAGGAGGTAGATCCCGGAGAAGAAGTTCGAGAGCGTGTCCTGCAGGCCCAGGCCGACCGCGAGGGACCCGACGCCGAGCGCGGTCAGCGCCGGGGCGAGGGAGACGTCGAGCGCGTCGCTGACGAGGACGGCGGCGAGGGCGAGGCCGACGACCCACGTGATGGCCTTGCCGATACCGGCGGACGACTTGAGCTGCGGGTTGGAGCGTCCGTACGCGTCGATCGAGCGGAGCGCTACCCGCATGAGGGCGCCCACCCCGAGCACGCAGAGGGCCATGGCGATGAAGCGGTGAGCTTCGACCAGGCCATGCTTGCCGAGAGGCAGGAAGCGCAGGCCGGCGGCGAGCGCGACGAGAAAGACGGCGATGCCGGCGGGGCGCGGGATGCTGCGGGCGAGGACGTCGCTGAGCTCGTCCTTCCGGTGCTTCGCGATGCCCCTCAGCGAGCGGCGGAGGACGGCCCCGACGAGGATCGCGACGAGGGCCCAGAACGCCGCGTAGGACACGACGATGGACCAGTTGGGGAGGGCTTCGAACCAGTCGAGCACGGGCGACGCGCCAAGATACCATCGCGGGCGCATGGCGCTTACCTCCCGCCGCATCGTCGTCATCGGGCAGCAGGCGCGGGGGTCGGGGGACTTCTTGCTGAACGACCTCGCCGGGACGAGCGGTCGCCTCGACGTGCTGGTGCGCTGCGTGCGGGCCGCCCTCCTCGTCTCCCACGGGCTACGGCGCGACACGGTCGTCTACCTCGTGCTTCTCGGCGATCCGCGGACGCCGAAGACGCTGCGCTTCGACGGCGCGTCGGCTCGCTTCATCCGCCCCGAGGAGCGGAGCCTCGCCGTGCTCGCCCAGAAGATGCTCTCGGCGGGGCGGGAGGGACCGGGGTTCGTCCAGGTGCGGCCGGGCATCGCCATCTCGCACGAGGGCCTCTCCGCCGTGCTCGCGGAGCTCGGTCACGCGACGCCCTACGTGCTCGAGGAGGGGGCGCCCGACATCCGCGGCGCAGACGTCGACCTCGGGGACGCGGCGTTCTTCTTCGGCGACCATCGCGGCTTCCAGGCGGCGGTGCGCGAAGAGCTCGCGGCCATCCGTGCCGTCCCGCTGGGGCTCGGCCCGGTCAGCGTCCACGCGGAGGACGCCGTGACCCTCGTCGTCAACGAGCTCGACCGACGCACATGCGCCGTGTGACGCTCACCCCATCGAGCCGAGGCCCATCGTCTTGTACCCGTGGGCGACGAACTCGCGGAGCGTCGTGAGCCGGGTGTGCGGCTCGACCGCCGAGTCGGGGCCGCGGGTGTTCAGGATGGTCCGTGCGGCGACGGCGATGTCCGCCTGCGCGCGCCACTCGGGGCTGTCCGGCATGCCGAGCGCGGTGCGGAACGCGTCGCCCATCTCGATCGCGCTCTCGAAGCGAGCGGCGGGATCCTTCGCGAGCGCCCGCGCGAAGAGGGCGTCCACGATCGGCGGGGCCTGCGGGAGGTAGCGGCGGATGGGCGGCGGCGGGGCTTCGACCTGGGCTTTTCGCACGGAGAACTCGCCGTCGTCGGCGAGGAAGGGGGGGCGCCCCGCCAGCATCTCGTAGAGAACGATCGCCGCCGAGTAGAGGTCGCTCCGGCCATCGAGCGGTCGCGAGAGCACTTGCTCGGGCGACATGTACGCGCCCGACCCGGGCGCCAGCTCCCGGGTCGCCGCCGTGACGGGAGCGTCGGCGAACCGCGCGATGCCGAAGTCGGTCAGCTTCACGAGGCCGTCGAGGCGCACGAGGATGTTCGAGGGCTTCACGTCGCGGTGCACGATGCCGAGCGCGTGGATCGCCGCGATGGCCCCGAGGAGCTGCTGGAAGTAGTACCAGGCGCGCAGGAGCGGCATCGCGGGCAGGCCGTGCCCGCCCCGGAGGTGGGCGCGCGCGATGTGGCGCGCGACGATGGTCTGCAAGGTGTCGCCCTCGACGTGCTCGATCGAGAGCACCAGGCCGCCGTCGTGCTCGAAGAGATCGTGGTAGCCCACGATGTTCGGGTGGGAGAGGAGCTTCAGCGCCTCGGCCTCGCGCAGGAAGAGGTCGCGGTTCCGCGGGTCGACCATCGCCTGCGGTCGCAGGACCTTCAGCGCCACCGGTTCGGCCGCGCCCGCGCCCGGGGTCCCCGGCGCGCGGAAGACCCACGCGCGCCACACGACCCCCATCCCGCCCTCGCCGAGGCGAGCGTCGACGACGAGACGGGAGTCGCCGCGGTCGATGGTGACGCCGGCGGCGATGCTCTCCCGCGCCGGCTGCAGGGCGTGGCAACGCGGGCACACGCGATCGTCGGGTGTGAGGAGCGCCTGGCACTGCGCGCAAGGGGTGAGTGGGGTCGTCACGCTCCGCCGCTGATTGTCGCGCACGCTCGCGCGCGCGTCACGCCAGGGCGAGCGCCCGCTTCGCCTTTCGTCGCCGGGACGCGAGGTAGGCGGTGACCTCGTCCGCTCCGCGGGTGTTCAGCACTTGGGACGGGTGAAGCCCCGCGCGACGGGCGACCGAGACCCCGAGGGCGGTGTCGCGCACCCCGCGGGGCGAGTGCGCGTCCGGATCGATGGCGAAGCTGGCGCCCCGGGCCGCGGCGCGTCGCACGAGGTCCTCGCCGAGGTCGAGCCGCTGCGGGTTCGCGTTGATCTCCAGGAACGTGCCGTTCGCGGCGGCGGCCGCCGCGACGGCCTCCACGTCGAACGAAGAGCCCTTGCGGCCGAGCAGGAGCCGGCCCGTGGGGTGCCCCAGGATCGTCACCAGGGGGTGACTCACGGCGCGGAGGAGCCGCGCCGTCATCTCGCGCTCCCCCATGTCGAGCCGGGCGTGGACGCTCGCGATGACGAAGTCGAGCGCGGCCAGCGTCGCGTCGTCGAGGTCGAGCGACCCGTCGGGGAGCACGTCGACCTCGACGCCGTGGAGGATCGCGAAGCCGGCCACGTCCCGTCGCGCCCGCGCGATGGCGCGCGCCTGTCGTTCCAGCTTCGTGGCGTCCAGGCCGCCGGCGTAGCTCGCCGTCTTCGAGTGCTCGGTGATCCCGGCGTAGCCGAAGCCCGCGTCCCGCGCGGCCCGGGCCATGTCGGCGATCGTCGCGGTTCCGTCGCTCCAGGTCGTGTGCACGTGGAAGATGCCGCGCACCTCTCCGACCAGCTCGGGCACGCTGCGCGTCGGTCCCTCGCGGAGCTCCGGCGGGGCGTACAGCAGGCCGAGCGCGGCGTAGAGGTCCTCTTCGGTGCGGCAGCGCTTCGCCACCGCCGTGAGGCCGCCGTGCTCGGCCGCGACCGTGGAGAGCCAGCGGACGTGGCGAGCGCTGCCGGTGCTCCGGACGAGCGCCTCGACGTACGCGGCGGGCGGGACGATGCGCAGTCGCGCGGGGCCACCCCCGTCGAAGCGCATCCCGACGGTGTCCCCGTCGAGAGCCTCCACCGCCTGGCCGGCCGCCGCGCGCTTCAGCGCGCGCGAGAGGGACGCCGTCTCGCACGGCCCGCGGACGAGCATCGTCAACTCGCTCACGAGCTCGACCCCTCGACGTGCGTCGCCGACGACGACGGCGTCGCTGAGCCCGGCGCGGAGGAGCGCGTCGTTGGCGAGGCGTCCCATCTCGAGCGCCGTGGCGAGGAGGAACGGCTCGTGCGCGTCGCGCGTCGCGGCGGCTGGCGCGCTACGCGACGGGGCCCTCGTCGGGGCTCGCTGGGGTCGCCGTCTCTCCACGATCGCGCACCAGTACCATGCGCAGGTCAGGGGCGCAGCACGTCCTACCGTGATACCAATGGTGGCGATCTTGATCGAAAGCAGCGACAGCGGCGACACGAGCCACGAGGGATCGGGCGGCGAAGAGCCGGAGGGCGCGGCTTCTTCCGCGGGCGCGAGCGAGAAGGACGTGCGGGAGCTCGTCGTCCCCGAGTCGCTCGACGGTGCGCGCCTCGACAAAGCCCTCGCGCAGCTCGTGCCGGAGCTCAGCCGGGCCCGCGTGAAGCGGGCGATCGAGCTCGGCGCGGTGCGGGTGAACGGCCGCCGCGTGCCGAAGGGAGCCAACGTCGCTCGCGAGGACGTGCTCCGCATCGACGTCGCTCAGGTCGCGGACGCGCCGGCGGTGGCGTCTCCCGACGCCCCGCTGAAGGTCGTGCTCGAGACGGCCGAGGTGGTCGTGGTCGACAAGCCGGCCGGCCAGCCCACCGCGCCCATTCGACCCGGCGAGACCGGCACGCTCGTCAATGCGCTGCTGGGGCGCTACCCCGAGCTCGTCCCGGTGGATGGGGATGCATACATCGGCCACTCGGCGCGCGACCCCGGCATCCTGCATCGGCTCGACACCGAGACGAGCGGGGCCGTCGTCGTCGCGCGCACCGCGGCCGCCTTCGAGACGCTCAAGGCCGCGCTCCGGGACGGCCAGCTCGACAAGCGCTACCTGCTCGTCTGCGCCGCCGACGCGTTGCCGGAGGAGGGGAGCATCGAGTTTCCCCTCACCAACCACCCCAAGGATCAAAGGCGCGTGTACGCGTGTGTGCACCCGAGGGACGTCATGCGGTACGAGCCTCGCCCCGCGGTCACGGCCTACAAGGTCCTCCGCCGCGCCGGCAACTGGGCGCTCGTCGAGGCGAGGGTGGGCAAGGCTCTCCGTCACCAGATCCGCGCTCACTTCGCGGCGATCGGCCATCCGCTCGCCGGCGACGAGCTCTACGGCGGCCCCGTCATTCGAGCGCTCGGTCGACACGCGCTTCACGCCGCCCAGGTCGCCTTCTCGGGAGGAGGCGGTCTACCCGCCTTCGACGTGACGGTGCCTCTGCCGAAGGACATGGCGACGCTGCTCGAGGTGGCCGAGGCTGCCGAGAGCGAGACGCCCTAGCCGAGTCGGGAGCACGGGGGCGCACCGGACGCGCACGCTCGCGCTGGTCTGCGGCGGAGCTTGAAGACTGCACGCGTCCTGCCCTCTCGGCCAGTTCAGCGAATTCGTCCGCACGCCTATGGTGCGCGACTGCTCGCCTGAGCTGGATGGAAAGCAACGCGCGTGCTTTCGACTGCGTACGACGTTCCGGCGAAACAGCGCGCCGACGTCATCGACAATGGACTGCGAACCGACCGGAGAGGACAAACTCGGCGAGACCAAATCGTCTCCCGCTGCGTCGTGCGATTGCTCGTTCGACGTCTCGCGCGAGGCGCGTGGCGCGTGCATCGTGCAGTCGCTTCGCTTTCTCGACCCGTCGGACGATGGCGCGAAGTACGTCGGCGGCCCCCTCGGCGCCCTCGCGGCGGCCCTCGGAGCCACCGTGCTGGCGGCGGTCGAGAGCATCATGAAGACGCCGAAGCGCGGGCTCACCCAGGTGCTCCTGCCGGACACCGACCACGCCTTTCGCCTCGTGACCGGCCGCGAGCTCGGCGACGAGAGGGTGAGGGTCACCGTCCGCTGCGTCGACTCGCAGCTCCTGCCCGACCTCGTCGACGCCAAGGTGGCGCGCGTCGCCGAGTCGAGCGGGCTCTCGGAGCGCGAGCGCCAGGTGCTGCGGCTCCTCCTCCGCGGCCGCGGCGTCGAGGACATCGCGACGATGCTCGAGATCGCCCCGCGCACGGTGAAGTTCCACCAGGCGA
This sequence comes from Polyangiaceae bacterium, assembly GCA_050012715.1. Taxonomy (GTDB): domain Bacteria; phylum Myxococcota_A; class Polyangia; order Polyangiales; family Polyangiaceae; genus Palsa-1150. Next base: position 15,936 of record JBEKGQ010000002.1, on the reverse strand, counting down.
ACGTGCTCCAGAAGCTGGGCGCCGACTCGAGGCTCGACCTGCTCCGCGTCGTCCTCTGAAGCTTGACCCGGGACAGCGCCGATGCTTCATGCGGTGCAGTGACCCCCCGAGAGCGCGTGAGAGAGTGGCTGCGCGTGCATGCGCGGCCCGCTCTGGCGTGCGGCGCGATCGGAGCCGTGGTCGCGGTGTCCCGCGGGGCGGCTCCGGGGAGGGACCTCGACGCGCTGGCCGGGGCGCTGGGTCGTGCCGCGGGAGTCGGGGACGGCGCGGTCGCGCCCTCCGACGTGCGGTGGGAGGCGTCGGGAGGGGTCGTCGGCGACGCCGTCGCGGGGCGCTGGGTGCTCTTCCTCGCGCGGTCCGAAGGCGACGGCACGCGCGACGTCTGGCGCGCCCGCGCCCGCGTATCCCCCGACGGGGCCGTGGTCGAGATCCTCGACGCGCACGATCTCACCAACACGCCGCTCGGCGACGACCACGCGCTCGTCGTGTCGGGCGGCCACGCGGCCTTTGCCACGCGGGCCTACGGACAGGAGCAGAGCGTGACTTCGCTCGACCTCGACGGCGAGGGCTCCCAGAACCGGGCCGAGAAGCCCGCCGATCGAGCGATGGCCGCGCTCACCAACCTGCAGCAGACCGGCACCGTCGAGGGCATCGCTCGCGTCGACGTCACCCTGGAGTCGCCCGCGGCGGCCGTCGCGCTCGCGCTGGACGAGACCGCGCTCCGGATCGCGCTCTACGACGGCGACGATCGACGAGGGACGCCACGCTCGGCGACCCTCGATCTCGACCGCCGCGAGCTCGTCCCCCCGTCACCGGGGCTGCGCGCCGACGAGTCGATCCATCTGCCGAAGCGCTTCTCGCACTGGACGGTCGACACGATGCGCGCCGTGCCGTGGATCGGACCGGCGCCCGTGGCGTGGCTCGAGGACGAGGCGCTCGGCGCGCGCGACTCGTACCGGCGCCTCACCTTTCACGCGAGCGGCGGCATGACCGACGTCGTCGCGACCGCGCCCCCCCCGCCGCCGGTCCTCGACACGTCGCAAGCCTCGGTCGAGGAGGCGCACTGGCCGCCGGCGCGCGTGCCGACGATCTGGAAGGAACCGGAAGAAGGGGAAGGCGTGTGGACTGTCCCCGACGTGCCCTTCGCACGCAAGGTCCCGGGCGTCAGCGCCGACGCGCCGTCCGCGTTCTACCGCACCTTCGTCCGACCCGACGAGGAGCGCCCCTACGCCAAGGTGCTGCTCGTCGCGATGGACATGCGCCAGCTCGATCTCGACATGGAGGCGGGTGTGGAGGACCCCGAGCCGCTCACCGGACCTCACGGTACGGGGCGCATCCCGCGCGATCCCGCCGTCTACCGGCGCGTCGCGGCCGCGTTCAACGGCGCGTTCAAGACGGAGCACGGCCACTACGGCATGATGGTTCACAAGCGCGTCCTCCTGCCGCCGGTCCCCGGCGCCGCGACGGTGGTGGTCCTCGACGACGGCCGCGTCGGGCTCGGCACCTGGGGGGCGGACCGCAAGGTGAGCGGCGTGGTCGGGGTGAAGGACGACGCGATCGTGTCGTTCCGGCAGAACCTCGACGCCCTGCTCGATCACGGGCAGGTCAATCCGACGGGGCGAAACATGTGGGGCTTCACGCTCCCCGGCAAGGGCGTGCAGACCGAGCGAACGGGCCTGTGCGTGACGACGAGCGGACACCTCCTCTACGCGTGGGGCGACGACGTCAGCGCGACTTCGCTCGCCAAGGCCATGAAGATGGCCGGCTGCGATTACGCGATGCACCTCGACATGAACCCGTACCACACCGGGTTTCTCTTCACGGCGATCGATGATCTCCCCGCCAAGAAGTACAAGTCGCAGCTTCTCACGTCGGGGATGTCGATCCCGCTCGAGCGCTACATCCAGTACGCGCCGAAGGACTTCTTCTACATGATGGTGCACGACCCTACGCCGCCGTCGCTCGACGGGGGGACGCCTTGGGCCGCCGACGGAGGCGCGCAGCCGCCCCCGGGCTGGATGCCGGGGATATGGTCGGCGCACGTGGACGGCCCGGAGGGCAGCGTCGAGCTCCTCGACGTCGAGCCGGCGAGAGCGACGTGGCGGGTGCGCGCCGGAGCCCTGGAAGCGCCGGGGGCATCGCCGCTTCGCGAGCTGACCGGGGACGACGCGGGGCGCGTCCTCTTCGCCGCGGGCGCGGGCGTCGCCGCCGAGAAGCGCCCTCGCGGCATCGCGACCGACGGGCGGCTGGTGGTACCCGTCCACGGCGGCGCCGACGCGGGGCTGCTCCTCGTCCACGACGATGGCACGCTCGCGCTGGCGCGCGCGACCGAGGGCGCGGTGCCCGTCGATGCGCACGGGGACCTCCTCGAGCTCCCCGTCCTCGTGTGGGACGGCGTCGCCCAGCCCGTGACCGCGGGCGCGGTGGCCCGGCGCTCTGCGCTCGGCGTCACGGCGGGCGGCCGCGTCCTCTTCGCGCGCGGCACGTTCGCGAGCGCCGCCACCCTCGCCGAGGCCCTCGTTCGCGCCGGATGCACGCGCGCCCTGCTCCTCGATCGCGGCGCCGGCGCGTCGGCGTTCCTGGACCGCACGGGCAGTGCGAGCCCGCCGCGCGCGCGCTACGACGAGACCGTCCTCTACGCCGTGGCCACGCCGCTCCGACCGCGCGGCTTCCGCTTCGACGCGGCGACCGCCGCCACGCCGCCCTCGAAGCATTGAGCTTCCCGGCCGTGAGGCGCGGAACCTACGGCGCCTTCTCGAGCGGATCGGTCGGCTTGTCGGGCGGCGGCTCCGTCCCCATCCCGGTCGCCGGAGGCGGAGGCGGCGGCGGGTTGTCGTCGACCACGTCGCTCGTCCCCTCGTCGGCCGCGACCCCCGGCTTGTCGTACTTCGGCGGCTCGCCGGGGTGGGACCAGTCCGTCCAGAACGCCTTGGTGTCGCGCACGTCGAGGTGAACGAAGGTGCTGTTCGGGTAGTAGCCGCAGCCCGCGCTCCGCAGCGTGTGGCAGAAGTCGCGGAGGGCCTCGTTGGTGACGCCGCGGATGTGGAAGTCGAGGGCCTTGCCCAGGTTGTGGTTCGAGTGCGCCGTGTACTGGGTGGGCGTGTAGGCCCGGTACCCACTGACGATCTCCAGCGGCTTGCCCCCGAAGTGACTCGACACGATGCCGACCAGCGCGACGAGCCGGGGGTCGACCGTGTGGGTGCCGTTCCCCTGCCGCATCATCCGCTCGAACGCCTTCATGGCGCTCGGCGGGATGTGCCCGTGCGCGTCCTTCACCCGGATGCGGAACTCCTCGCCCAGGCGCACCGCGTGCACCGTATCGCCGTCCCCCCGGCCGCGCGGCTCGGGCGGCACCTCGATCGATGCGGTCGTGGCGTGGACCGGACGGTCCGGCCGCTTCTCGGCCTTCTCGCCCCGCTCGGCTTTCTCCGCCCGCTCGGCCTTCTCCGCGCGGTCGGCCTTCTCGCCCTTCTCGGCCTTCTTCTTCGGGCCGTCGACCCCGGGAATGATGAGCGTTTGCCCGGGCTTCAGGTGCGTGCCGTCCTTGAGGTGGTTGGCGTCGAGGATGGCCTTCTTGCTCACGTGGTAGCGGTGCGCGATCGCGTCGAGGGTATGGCCGCGCTGCACGACGTGCGTCACGTCGGCGCGCGCGACCGCCGAGAAGCTCAAGCTGGCGACCGCGGCGGCGACGGCAACGGCAACGGCTGTGGTGACGGCGAGACGCATGAGAAGGAGGTCCATACCGCAAAAGCGGCTGAGCGGTGGCCGCCTTTTTTGACGCGGCGGACGGGGGGGTGCCACACTTATTCCGGCATGGCCGAAGGTAAGAATCTCGTCGGCGTCGACATCGGCGCGAGCTCCATCAAGGTGGTGCAGCTCAAGGAGGCCAGGAAGAAGCTCCAGGTCATCAAGTGGGGCTTCGCCGCCCTGCCGCCGCAGACCATCATCGACGGTCACGTCATGAACGCGGGCGCGGTCACCGAGGCCCTCGCCAAGGTGTTCACCGACTCGAAGATCGCCCAGCGCGACGTCGCCATCGGCGTCTACGGTCAGAGCGTCATCGTCCGCAAGATCACCGTGCCCATGATGACTGCCGCCGAGCTCGACGAGCAGATCCACTGGGAGGCCGAGCAGCACATCCCCTTCGACATCAAGCTCATGTCGATCGACTACGAGGTCCTCCGGCGGCGGCCCGAGGCGGGGCAGATGGACCTCATGCTCGTCGCCGCGAAGAAGGACGAGATCAACGACTACGCCGCCATCCTGCGGGAGGCGCGGCTCAAGCCGGTGGTCGTCGACATCAACGCCTTCACCATCCAGAACATGTTCGAGCACCAGTACGGGCTGCCGCCCGACGGCACCATCGCGCTCCTCAACGTCGGCGCGGCCGTCTCGTCGCTCAACATCGTCTCCAAGGGCATCAGCGCGTTCACCCGCGAGATCACCAACGCCGGCAACGCCATCACCGAGGAGATCCGCAAGGCCCTCGCGTGCTCCCACGAGCAGGCCGAGGCCTACAAGATGGGCGGCGGGCCGACGCAGATCGTCCCCCAGGAGGTCACGCAGATCATCAACCAGGCGTGCCAGGGCCTCGCGGGCGAGATCCAGCGCTCGCTCGACTTCTACCTCGCGACCAGCGGCGAGCAGGAGATCGGCCGCATCTTCGTCTCCGGCGGGAGCGCCTACCTCGCGCCGCTCGTCCAGGCGGTCGAGAAGCGTGCGCGCGTCCCGGTGCAGCTCTTCGACCCCATGGTGAACCTCGCGGTCGACACGAAGTCCGTCAACGAGCCGCAGGCTCGCGCCATGGCGGCGCAGATGGTGGTCGCCCTCGGGCTATCGCTTCGATGCGACAAGGAGCGACGCCAATGGTCCGCGTAAACCTCCTCCCCGATCGTCGTCAGGCGTCCCGCCGGGCGAGCGGGCCGACCGACACCTCGCAGCTGTGGATCCTCGGCGTCTTCGGGGCGATCGTCGTCACCATCGTCGTCTGCCTCTTCGTCCAGAAGAGCAAGCAGGACGAGCTCACCGCCATCCGTCGCGAGAACGCGAACACGCAGGGCCAGATCAACGCCATCAAGAACCAGATCGCCGACCGCGACCAGATCAAGGCGAAGCTGAAAGAGCTCCGTGACCGAGAAGACGCCATCCAGAAGCTCCAGGCGGCGCGCACCGGGCCGACGTCGACGCTGCTCGAGCTCGCCCACGTGCTGACGCAGGGCCGTGGCCCCACGACGGACAAGGACAAGCTCGAGCAGATGAAGCGCGACAACCCGGCGGAGGTCTACAACGCCAACTGGGACGCGCGCCGCCTCTGGCTCACCTCGTACCAGGAGGTCGACCGGGTCGTGAAGATGGGCGGTCTCGCCCGCGACGGCGAGGACGTCAGCGAGCTCGAACGCCGACTCAAGCTGTCCGACTACTTCACGGAGGTGAAGCTCCTCCCCGGGCAGAAGATCGTCGACTCGACGACGCACCAGGAGCTCTTCAAGTTCGAGCTGTCCGCGAAGGTGAGGTACTAGCGATGGCCGGCCCGAACCAATCCGCGCTCGCGAAGCTCCCCTCCTGGAGCAAGTACGTCATCGGCGTCGTCGCCGCGCTCCTCACCGCCGTCATCTACTGGTTCTTCTTCTACTCGGAGACCTCGGCCCAGATCGCGGGCGAGCTCCGGCAGAAGGACACCCTGCGCAACGACTTCGCCGCGCAGCAGCAGGCGCAGTCGAGCTACTTCGCCGACCGCGACGAGCTCGCGGTGCGCGAGCAGCGGGCCCGCGAGCTGAACAAGCTCCTCCCGCCCGACGCGGAGGAGGACGCGTTCCTCTCGTCGGTCCAGGCCGCGTCGAACGCCGCCGGCATCGACCTCAAGGGGTACGCCCCCCAGCCCGAGGTCGACCAGAGCTTCTACTCGAAGGTGCCGATGAAGCTCGAGATGAGCGGCCGGTTCCAGCAGATAGCGAAGTTCGCGTACGAGCTCGGCAAGGTCGACCGCATCATCAACGTCGAGAACATCGAGCTCGTCGACCCGAAGCTCGTCGGGGACGAGGTGACGTTGAAGGCGCGCTGCCTCGCGACCGCCTTCCACGCGCTCACGCCCAAGGCGCCGCGCGGCGGCCCGCCCGGACCCGGCGGCCCCGCGCCCGCCCCCGGAGGTTCCAAGTGAATCGCCTCGCTTCGTTCGCGGTCATCGTCCTCGGGGCGCTCCCGCTGGCCGTCGCCTGCAGCACGCCGGTGAGCACCTCGTCGGCGCCTCCGCCCCCGCCCGTCCGGGCCGCCCCTTCGGCGTCCGCGTCCGTCTCCGGCCTGCCGCCGGAGCTCCGCGGTCCCGAGTACACCGAGAACGACTTCGTCGAGAGCGACCGCAACCGCGATCCGTTCCGGAGCTTCCTCGTCCAGCAGCAGCCCGCGAACCGGGAGGCGCTGAACCAGCGCAAGGTGGAGCTCGCGCAGTACTCGATCGACGAGCTGAAGCTCATCGCCATCGTGCAGGGCTCCGACCAGAACCGCGCCATGCTGCTGGACCCCTCCGGCAAGGGGACGGTCGTCTACAAGGGCACGTTCATCTGCCGTCCCGAGGTGGTCCACATCGGCGGCAGCAACGGACCCGAGTACCAGCTCAACTGGCGCGTCGATCGCATCCGCGAGGGCGACGTCGTGCTCATCCGCGAGGACCCGGCGCAGCCCGCGATTCCTCCGGCGACGCGGGTCATCCCGCTCCACCCCGAGGCGGACAAGGAAGCGCAGCTCACGCCGGGCTGAGGGGCGTACGCTGGGAGGGCGATGAGGTCGCTCGCCTGGCTGCTCCTCGGGCTCGCGGTCATGCTCGCCGCCGCATGCGGGGCGACGTCGCGCGCGACGCCGCCCTCCGCGAGCGGCCCGGGCGACGCGTCGTCCGTGGAAGGCGGTGACGACGCCGCGGACGCGGGCGAGCCGGCGCCCATCGTCATCCCCGCCGCCACGCAGCGGCCCGGCGACGCCGACGCCGGCTACGCGGACCTCGTGAACGACGGCTACGTCGGCTGCGGCGTCCCCTACACCGCGTACGCGCAGCTCTTCGGCGCGGCGACGGCCGACCAGCTCCTCGCCGGCCGCAACGCCGACAACGCCGGCATCCCCTACGACCTCACGCGGTTCACGACGAGCGACGGCGTGGACGTCGTCGGCCCGAACTGCCTCGCCTGCCACGCCGCCGTCCTCGGAGGGCAGATCATCGTCGGCCTCGGCAACACCACGAACGACTTCACCGTGAACCTCGCCTCGGAGGCCGCCCTCGCGCAGGGCCTGCTCACCGACCCGAACGAGCTCGCTGAGCTGCAGACGTTCGTCGACCGCGGCAACGCGGTCCAGCCGTACGCGCAGCCGCTCACCATCGGCGTCACCCCCGCCGACAACATCGCCGCCGCCCTCTTCGCGCACCGGGACGTGACCACCCTCGCCTGGTCCGAAACGCCGCTCTTGCCGCTGCCGCCCACCTACGCCGTCCCGGTCGACGTCCCTCCGTGGTGGCGGATGAGCAAGAAGCACGCGATGTTCTACACCGCCGCGGGCCGCGGCGATCACGCGCGCATCATGATGACCGCGTCGACCTTCTGCATCGACTCCGTCCCGCAGGCGCAGGCCATCGACGACTACTTCCCCGACGTGCGCGCCTACGTAGAGACCCTCGGCGCACCGCCCTATCCCGGCACGATCGACACGAGCCTCGCCGCCCGCGGGCAGGCGGTCTTCGCGGCCACCTGCGCTCGCTGCCACGGCACCTACGGTTCCGGCGACGACGGCGGCGCGGGGAGCACGTATCCGAACCTCGTCATCCCCATCGCCGACGTCGCCACCGACCCCGTGCTGGCCGGCGGCGCCGCGCAGTTCGCCGGGCCGTACGTCCAGTGGTTCGATCAGTCGTTCTACGGACAGATCGCGCAATTGCAGACGCAAGACGGCTACTACGCCCCGCCCCTCGACGGCATCTGGGCGACCGCTCCCTATTTCCACAACGGCTCGGTCCCGCAGCTCGAGCAGGTCCTCGACAGCCCCAGCCGACCGACCTACTGGACGCGCACCTTCGACCCGAGCGCGTACGACGTGGGCGCGATGGGGTGGACCTTCACGACCCTCGCGACCGGCCAGGACGCGCAGAGCGACCCGAGCCAGAAGAAGCTCATCTACGACACGACGAAGCTCGGCTACGCAAACTCCGGCCACACCTACGGCGACGCCCTGACGGCGGACGATCGCACCGCCGTCCTCGAGTACCTGAAGACGCTCTGAGGGGTCGCGGGCGGCGCCGACTTGCGCCCCGCACCAGGCTGCTAAGCTGCGCGCGTTTTGAGCTCCCACCGCAGCGTGTTTCTCCTCTGTTTCGGCCTCGCATCGTGCGCCACCGGCGTCGACTCGGGGAGCGACGTCACGGGGCCGGTCGACGCGGGCCTGCGCGCGGACGCCGCGTCGCTCGAGGGCGGCTCGAAGGACGCCGCGGCGACCGTCGACACGGGCTCCGCCGGCTCGATGGGCGGCGATGACGGCGGCGAGCCCGACGACGCAGGCGGCACCGAGACCGGGACACCCGAGGCGGGGCCCACCGACGCCGGGACCGGGGTCGACGCGGGCGCCGCGAGCGACGCCGGCGGCGACACGGGCGCCACCGACAGCGGCTGCGCGGGCCACGGGACCACCGGGGTCCTCGTCACCTTCGACCTCTCGTCCCAGTCGGGCAGCGAGACGAGCGCCGCGGCCACCACGTCCGCCGCGGGAATCGCCTCCGGCACGACCCTGTCGCGGGCCTCCGCGCTGACCGCGGTCTCGGGCAGCGGCTCCATCAACTCCAGCGGCTGGCCCACCAGCGCGACCGCGACGTCCACCGACTACTACACGCTGACCGTCACCCCGGCGGCCGGGTGCTCGGTCACGCTCGGCTCGATCGCGCTCGACGTGAAGGCCTCCTCCACCGGCCCCGCCAAGGGTGACGTCGCGACCAGCGCCGACAGCTTCGGCACCCACACCGCCTCGTTCACCGGGACCGCCACGCCCACCGTCACGCTCACCGGCGTCACCGGGACCGGCCCCATCGAAGTCCGCTTCTACGGGTACGCCGCCACCGGGTCGTCCGGCACCTTCCGCATCGAGAACACGCTGACGCTCTCCGGCTCCATCGAGTGAAGCCCCGGCGCGCCCGATACGCGCGACCGAGGAATGCCATTCGCACCGTCGACGTTACGCCCGAGCCAGCGAGGAGGCGCGTCGATGGAAGCTCTCGTCATCACTGCTCCGGATGCGGCCGCGTGTCCGCCCGTCGCCCACACGCGCTCGGCGGGGTGGACGCTCCTCGTCGTCGGCGCCGTCGGCGTCACCGTCGCGCTCCTCACGTGGGGGACGATCGACGCGGGGCTCGGCTGGCTCGCGGCCGACGCCGTCCTCGTCGTGGCCCTCCTCGCCGGTGTCGGACGCGGGCGACCGCGCCTCGCGCAGTGGCTCCTCGCGGCGTCGTCGGTCTGGCTCGCCGGGGCGACCGCCTGGTACGCGAGTGACTGGGCGCTCGTCACCGCGCTCCCCGGCAGCGTCGTCACGCTGGCGCTGCTCGCCCTCGCCACGGCACGCCGCATCGGCGCGAGCCGGCTGTCCGAGGTCGGCGGCGCGTCCTTCGACGCGCTGCGCGCGGTGCCCGGCGGGATCGCCGACGCGGCGAGGACGCCCATCGTCGCCATCGGGACCGGCGCGAAGTCGCACTTCTCCGGCGTCCTCCGCGGGGCGCTCGTCGGCCTCCCGCTCGCGGGTCTCTTCACGCTCCTGCTCTCGGCCGATTCGCACTTCCGACACGCCCTCGGACGCCTGGTCGACCACAGCGGCGAGGGCATCGAGCTCGCGGCGTGGACCGCGGCGACCACCGCCGGCCTCCTCGTCGCCTACGCGGTCCTCGCTCGCCTGCAGCGCCCTCGCGAGCCGCTCCCGCCTCTCCCCGCGCCGCTGCTGCCGGTGCCCTATCGCGCCGAGGGCGACGCGCCGGCGCCGGCCCTCGAGCCGGTCACGCCCGTCTTTGTCCCCACCGGCCCGCGGGTGCGCACGCTCACCTGGGGCGTCGTCCTCGGGCACGTCCTCGCGGTCTTCGGGCTCTACGTCGGCGCCAACGCGGGGAGCCTCTTCGTCGGTCACGCCCTGCTGCGCTCGCGCGGGACGGCCACCTACGCCGAGTACTTGCACGAGGGCTTCACCCAGGTCTCCGTCGCGACGCTCCTCGCCGTCGCCTGCGTCGTCCTCGGCCACGTGCTGCTCCGCCCGCGCGACGGCTCGACCCGCATCGCCGGCGGCCGGGCCATCGTCGCGGTCGAGGTGGCCCTGCTCGGCCTCGTCGGCGTCACCCTCGCCTCGTGCGCGCATCGCCTGTCGCTCTACGAGGAGGCCTACGGGTACACCTACCTCCGCCTCGGCGTGTGGCTCCTCCAGCTCGGCGTCGCAGGGCTCCTCGCCATGACCGTGGCCCGCTGCTTCGGCCGCTCCTGGCGCGGGTGGGGCACAGCGCTCGTCTGGTCGGGCGTCTCCTTCGCGGTCCTCGCCGGGACGGTGAACGCCGACGGCTGGATCGCCCGCCGCAACGTCGCCCGGGCGCGCGCCGGGGCACTGCTCGATGTCCCCTACCTCGGCGAGCTGAGCGAGGACGCGCACACCGTGCTCCCGGACGTGCGCGCCATCGACACCGACGCGGCCGACTACCTCGACGCGATCTGGCAGCGGTCCACCCACCGCCACCACGACTACGGCTGGCGCGCGCGCCGCGGCCTCGGCGCGCGCTAGGCCGGGGCCACGTCGAGCGCGCCGCGCAGCAGCGCCTCGCGCGCGGCGTTCACCGCGTCCGGCCCCGCCTCCGCGACGCGCGCGGCCTGCGCGATCCGCGCGACCTCGGCCGCCAGCGGGCCCTCGAGCACCGCCGGCCACTCGGGCCTCCCCGCCGGGAGCTGCACGATGACCGACAGCGGCGCGCCGGCCGGCATGGGCTGCTCGACGAGCCGCGCCCCCGCCGGGACGCGGAGGCGCGCCTGCGCGAGCGCCTCGGTCGGCCCGAAGGCGAGCCGCCGCGCGGCCAAGAGCCGGTCGATCGCCTCGCCGGTCAGCGGCGCATCGTGGACGTGGCGGACCGAGACCAGCGACGTCCACCCGGTGCCCGGCGACACGACGACGCACGCGAGCGCCAGCCCGCGGATGCCTAGCTGGTCGAGGTGCTCCCGGTGCGCGATGGCGGCGCGCGCGAATGCGTCGCCGAGCTCGCGGTGCTCCACCGCCGCGTGCAGCGCGCAGTACTCGTCGAGGTTCTTCGCCGGCGACTGCAGCACGAGGACGTCGGCCCCCTCCGCGCCGACCGCTCCGCGCACCCGCGCGTCGAGGGCGTCTTCATCGACGAGCGGCCAGTCCCCGAGGACGACCGCGCGCCCCGCCGGCGTCAGGTGCCTCGCGGCTCCCTCCAGCACGCGCAGCGGCAGCTCGTCCCCGCGCGACCCTCCGTGGACGAACGTCGACTCCGTCGCGCCCGCGGGCCGCGCCACGAACGGCGGATGCGCCGCCACGCGGTCGAAGCGCTCGCCCCGCACCGGCTCGTAGAGGTCCCCCACGCGGACCTCGAGGTTCTCGACGCCGTTGACCGCCGCGTTGAGGCGCGCGAAAGCCGCCGCGCGCGGGTTGACGTCCGTCGCCACAACGCGCCGCGCCGACCGCGCCAGCAGGAGCCCCACCGGCGCCGCCCCGCACCCGAGGTCGAGCGCGCTCTCGACCGGTCCCGCCGGCACGACCGCGCGCACCAGCTCCAGCGTCGCGCCGCAGATCGGCATGACCGCCGCCCCGCCGCGCCCCGGGAGGTCCCCGAAGCAGAAGACGCCCCCGGCGAGCGCCAGGTGCACCCGCGCCACGATGCCGCCGTCTCGCTCCTCGACGAAGCCCGCTTCGAGGAGCGGCGCGAGGTCCCCGAGCGCCGCGAGCGCCTGGCTCGCCTCGACCGGATCGTGCAGCAGGAAGACGCGCGCCGCGATCGCCGCCGGCTCGGGCATCCGCCGCGCGTGCCAGGTCCGCATCGGCGCCCGCAGCGCGTCGTCCAGCCGCTCGCCGACGCGCACGAGCCTCGACGCGAACGGCGCCCCGAGCCCGACCGCGCCGAGTCGTTCCCCCAGCGCGCGCATCGCGGCCGGCCCCATCGAGAGCAGGCGACCCGTGTCGGGCAGCTCCACGAACGGCAGCATACCGTCGTTGCTCTCATCCTCGAGGCCGCTTTGCTCGAACCTCGACGGCGCCGCTCTCGCCACAAACTGGTCCCTTTTCGATCGCGCGTTCTACGGTTGCTGTCGCGATCCCATCGGAACCGAAGAGGGACGCGAGGAGCCATCCAATGCGCGGGGCGAAATCGCTTGTCTACGCCGCCCTCCTTCAGAGGGGCATGCTCGCCCTGGCCGCCACCGGCGCCGCCGCGAGCGTCGTCCTCACCGGGACGACGGCGTCTGCTCAGGCCGCGACGAACCACGTGCGCGACGTCAAGGTCCACGCCTCCGACGGCGGCGGCGTGGAGATCGAGATCGTCGGCACCGGGGCGCCCAGTTACAACGTCCGGGTCGCCGACGGCGGGCGCCGGCTCGTCATCGACCTCTCCGACTCCGACGTGGCCGGCGCACCCGCCGCGATCACGACCCCGGTCGGCGTCGTCGGCGGCGTGCTCACCCAGGGCTACGAGACCACCGTCGGGCACATGACGCGGCTCACGGTGAACCTGGCCCAGCCGACGACCTACCGCGTCGTCCCCCAGGGCACGAACCTCAAGGTGCTCCTCGCGGTCACCGATCCGGGGCTCAAGCTCAGCAAGCCCGCCGCCGGCCCGGCCCCCGAGCCGGCCAGCACCCCCACCGCCATCGTCCGGGACGTCCGCTTCGAGCGAGCCCCGGCGACCTCTACCGGATGCGCGCCCTACGGCTGCGACCGCGTCGTCGTGGACCTCGGCAGCATCCCCGCGTACTCGCTCTCGATGTCCGCCACCGGGCGGCCGCGGCTCGAGCTCCGCGCGACCGCGCTCCCCGAGACGCTCGCGCGCACCCTCGACGTCAGCGCCTTCGGCGGCGCGCTCAAGACGGTGACCGCCTCGCGCGACGCGGCGGCCGGCACCGCGATCCTCGAGCTCGATCGCCTCGCCGAGGTGCCCGGCACCGTCTCGGTCGAAGGCGGCGCGCTCATCTGGTCGTTCCCGGTCCCGAAGGCGTCGTCGCAGCCGTCGCCGATCGCGCAGCTCCACATCGACGGGCGCGCCGTCGGCAAGGACGGCGGCGCCGTGCGCCGCGTCGTGACTGTCGCCCGCGAGAAGGAGATGGCGGATCTCCCGCGGATCGAGACGTCGATCCACGACGAGGACCCGGTCGTCGAGACCGCCGGGGGCGGCGCGGCCGGCTTCGCGTCCGCCGCGGGCAACAGCGTCCTCGGGCAGGCCCGCTACACGGGCCGCCGCATCAACATCGACCTCAAGGACGCGGACATCCACAACGTCCTGCGGCTCCTCGCGGACACCGGCCACGTGAACGTCGTCACCGCCGACGACGTGGGCGGCACGATCACGATCCGCATGGTCAACGTGCCCTGGGATCAGGTGCTCGACGTCGTGCTCCAGGCCAAGGGCCTCGGCATGGTGCGCACCGGGAACCTCATTCGCGTCGCCAAGCTCGATCAGCTGCAGAAGGAGCGGGAGCTGAAGCTCGCCGCGATGAAGCAGGAGTACGAGCTCACGCCGCTCGAGACCCGCCTCATCCCGATCAGCTACGCCACCGCCGACGAGCTCCAGCAGCGCGCGAAGGAGCTCCTCTCCCCGCGCGGCTCGATCGCGGTCGACGAGCGGACCAACGTCCTCATCGCCCGCGACATCGGGGCGAACCTCAACTACATCGAGGAGCTCATTCGCTCCCTCGACACGCAGACCGCCGAGGTGCTCATCGAGGCGCGCATCGTCGAGGCCACGAGCAAGTACCAGCGCGACGTCGGCATCCAGTGGGGCGGCGACTCGACCTTCAGCGCCGCCACCGGCAACCCGACCGGGGTCGCGTTCCCGTCGAGCGTCGGTGTCACCGGCGGCAACTACGACAACAATACGCCGACCGCCGGTCTCTCGCCCTTCACGCGCAACGTCCCGACCCCGAACTTTGCCGTCAACCTCCCGGCCGCGGTCGGCACCGGGTCCGGCGGCGCCCTCGGCGTCACCCTCGGCTCCATCGACAACACGCTGAACCTCGCCCTCCGCCTCTCGGCCCTCGAGTCGAGCGGTCTCGTGCGCATCGTCAGCTCGCCGAAGATCATGGTCCTCGACAACAAGGAGGCCCGGATCAACCAAGGCACGCTCATCCCGTTCGCGCAGGTCAGCGCCCTCGGGGTGCAGACGACGTTCCAGGAAGCGAAGCTCCAGCTCCTCGTCCGCCCCCACGTCACCGCCGACGGCGGCGTCGCGATGCACATCAAGTTGAACCGCGACGAGCCGGACTTCACCCAGACGAGCCCCCGCGGCGATCCGACCATCCTGAAGCGCGAGGCCGAGACCGATCTGCTCATCATCGACGGGCACACCGCGGTCATCGGCGGCATCTACACCCGCAACACGGGTCGGAACCTCGACCAGATCCCGTTCTTCGGCGACATCCCCATCATCGGCGTCCTCTTCCAGCGGCGCCGGGCCGCCGACGCGCGCGGGGAGCTCCTCATCTTCATCACGCCGCACATCGTCAACCGCTCCGAGTCGCTCGGGCGGTAGCGTCACCCGGCTCCAACGGCCGAAGGCCGTTCAGAACCGGGAGCGTCAGCGACCGGTTCGCCCCCCACCTCCACAGTCTTGCCGGTGCATTCATTGGCGCCATAGCCCCTCCGCCCGTAGGAGGTGGACGCGCCCATGATTGCCTTGCCAAGACTGAGAAGGTGGGGGGCGAACCGGTCGCTGACGCTCCCGGTTCTGAGTCGACCGGCGTCTACGTGATCATCCCGCGGACGATTCCCGGAATCTTCTCGGTCGCTGGTCCGTACGACAGCGCATCGAGGTGTTTCCATGGATCGTGTGCCCGGGATCCGCGGCGCGCTGGGCCTCCTTGCGCTCGCCGTCGCCCTCCTCTTCGTTCCCCGCATCGCCCGCGCCGATGCGCCGGCCCCCGCCGCCGGCACCTGGGGCGCCGAGCTCGAGTCGGTGGCCACCTGGCTCGCGCTGCGCAACGCGACGAGCGCGTGCACCGAGCACTGCTTCGTCCTGACGCGCCTCCGCCTCACCGGCGCGGCCGACGGGGAGATGCGCTTCGCCATGGAGGGGAGCGTCCTCGCCGACAAGCCCGTCGCGGTGCCCCTGTTCGGGCCGCCCACGCATGCCCACATCGACCGCGTGACCGAGAACGGGAAGCCCGCCGCGGTCGGCTTCGAGCAGGAACACTGGTTCGTCCTCACCGCGTCGCGGCGCTTCGTCGTCGAGGGCACGCTGTCCCTCGAAGGCGACCTCGCCCTCACGCTGCCCGGCCCGCTCGACGCGCTCGACGCGGAGCTCACGCGCGGGCGGGTCGTCGAGGGCGCGCACCTGAGCGGCCTCGCCGGCGCGACGGTGCACTTCGACCGCGACACCGTCTCGGCGCCCGCGGAGGAGACGCCGGTCTTCCAGCTCTCGCGCGCGGTGCGTATCGGGCGCGAGACCACGTTCGAGTATCGCCTCGTCATGCGCTCCGGGAAGGACCTCGGCGTCGTCCGCCTGCCGCTCGCGTTCGGGGAGAAGGTCCTCGACGTGCAGGGCTCGAGCGGGTGGACACTCCAGGGGAGCGATCTCGTCCTGCCGACGGCGGGGCACTCCGCCCAGGTGACGGTCACCGGCGTCCTCGCGTCGGTGGGGCGGGTCGAGCCCGACGCGCGGTCGTCGTACGAGTGGTGGCTCGTCGAGTCGGACGACGAGCACCGCCTCACCGTGGGCGGCGACGC
>JBEKGQ010000001.1:0-34137 GCA_050012715.1 Polyangiaceae bacterium | reverse complement strand
ACCGCGGTTCCCTGATTCACGCCCGGTATGGGCAACAGATCCGGTGCCGGTGCTGAACGCATCTCTCAGTCCTCTCCCTGAACCGTCAAAGCCCGAACCGCGCCCAGTAGTCCGCGTCCGTCGCGCTCGCGGCGTCGTCGTCGGACGGCCACTCCCTCACGTAGTTCTGCAGTGCGTGGAGCTTGTCACACAGCACCTGGATTTCGGGGTCGCGCACGTCGTCGAGGTTGCGCGCCGCGATGACGCCCACGCTGATCGTCTTGCGATCGATTTCGGTCGGTACGCCCCCGTTGGCGGTCCACCGCTCCAGCGCGTCGAGTTGCGTGTCGATGTTCTCGATGGTCGGGTCCATCTGGACCTTGAGCATGCGCCGCGTGATGAAGCGCGCTTCCTTGAGGACCCGATCGAAGTCGGCCCGCGAGTCGATCTCGCCGTAGACGCCGCCCATGGTTTTACGAGCCCCCGCCGGCGCCGCCGCCGCTCCCGCCACCGCCGTAGGGAGTCGTCGAGCCAGGTACCTGCTGCGGCGGATTGCCGGAGTTGGCCTTGTATGGCACGCAGTACTGCGTCCCACCGCCCTGCGTCTGGTACGTCGTCCCGGTCGGGTTGCTGGCGTTCGCCGGCGACGACCACGTGTCCTGCACCGGGGCCGCGGTGCTCTGCATGTACGTCGAGTTCTGGTTCATGTTGTAGGTGGTGCTCTCCTTGGGGCCGATGGGCCCCTGGCCGTACTGGTTGGCAGGCGGCGGGCCGAACGCCGCGCCTTCGTTCGCGATGCCGAGGCTCGTCGGCGAGTTGCCCGCCTGCGCGAAGTACTGGCCGGGCGTGTTCGGATTGCCGCCGGGGTTCTGGTAGCAGTTCATGGGCGAGGGGATGGGGGGCGGCGGGCCCGTCTTCACGGGTTGGTTGAAGTCGATGCCGTTCATGTGGTCGGCGGTCTTGCCGGCGTTGAAGCCGGCCTGGTTCTGGTAGAAGTCCGCCGCGACCTTCTTGCGCGCGTCGATCTGGGCCTGACTGTTGCCCGGCGCCGCGGCGAGGTCCTTCTCGGCCTGGGTCGGCCCCGCCGACGCCGAGGCCGCCGCGGCGCTGCCGCCGCTCCCACTGCCGCCCCCACTCGGGCCACTCGGGCCGCTCGGTCCGGGGGCACCTCCTCCGGAGCCAGCCGCGCCACCGCCTCCACCTCCGGCGCCGCCGGCTCCGCCCGCGTTGGAGCCGATGCCCGGGGTTGGCGCCTTGTTCATGTCGCAAAGCGAGCCGGTGATCCCGGCGGCGCCGAGCTCGATGAGGACGGTGAAGGCGCCCGTCGTGGGAGCGACGGGTCCCATCTGGTTGAGGCTGACGACCTCCTTGCCCACCCCCGGCTCGTTGCCGTGACACGTCTTGAGCACCGAGCCGATCGTCGCGCAGTTGGTCCCGCTGACCTTCGTGCGCAGCGGCGAGTCGGAGATCCCCTCCGAGACCATCGCCACGAGCGGGTAGGGGACCGGCGGGGGCGCCGGCGGCGTGAGGCATGGGCTCACCGCCATCCCAACCACCTGGTGGTTGGACTTCTCGGTGATGACATCCATCTCGAGGGCTTGGACGTCCGCCATTCACTCTCCCGAGCGATCCATACTGCCCACGCGTACGCCTCCAAGCCAAGCGAAAGCCGTCCCCCATTCGGGCGACCACGGGGCCCGGCCCCCTTGCCGGCGCACCCCCCCCGACGGCCGCAACTCGTTGATGTCGGGCGGGTTCTCCGGGGTGCTCACGTCCGCAGGAGCAGCGAGCGGCAGTACTGGAATTGCTTCAGATAGCGCTTGAAGAGCTCCTGGTCCCCCGCGAGCTTGCGCTGCCAGTGGGTCTCCTCGTCCTCCCAGGTCGCTCGATCCAGCCCGAAGCGCTGCATTACCGCCGGCTGCTCGGACTCCGCGGCCAGGCCGATCTCGGCGCGCATGGCGGCGAGCTGCTCCAGCGTCAACCGGGCGGTGTAGCTACTCCCGACGGAGGGCGGCGGAGCCGACACGCGTCCCATCGATGGAGGAGGCGGCACCACGGCCGGCGGTATGGATGCCGGCGCGGGCTCTCGCACGGACGCGGGCGGCGGGGCGGCCGAGAGTCGGTTTCGGCTGTCGGGGGCCGACGGGACTCCATGGACGACGACCTTCGGCGGCGGCTTGCGCGGGTAGCGCGGCAGCTTCATCGGGGTGCCGAGCACCCGCGCGAGGGCGGTCTTGTAAAGCACGCCATAGCGCTGGGCGAGCGAGAAGCGGTCCCTCCCCGCCTCCGTCGCCATCTTGCCCATCCAGTACTCCTGCGACGTCTCCCACAACCCGTCGTCGACGTCGGCGGCCTTCAGCACCTCGCTTCGCTTGCCGCCGGCCGTGATCCGCGCCGTGAGCTCCGCGAACCGTTCGAGGCTGATCGGCTCGGGCATCGCTCGGGCAATCTTGCCTCAGCCGGCGGCGCGCCGGAAGGTCTCGGCGAGCCCTTCGTCCTTGGCGATTCGCTCCACCCAGTAGCGCGTCGCGTGCATGTAGTCGTCGAGCGTCAGGCCCAGCCGGGCCAGGGCCTCGGCCATGTCGCTCGCCTCGCCGACGGCGCGGGTGGCCACCGCGAAGCGCTCGAGGCTGATGGGCGGCGAGTCGTCGCGCTGCGCCTCGCTCATGGCGCGCGAGAACTCCTGGAGGAACGGAGGGATGGGCGCCTCTTCGGTGCCCTCGTCCATCGCGGCGGAGATACGCGCGTGCCACTGCCCGTCGATGGCCTGCCACCGATCCTCGTCGAGGCCGTGCGCGGCCAGCACGGTGGCGCGGTCTCCGCCGGCCTTCGAGAGCGCCACCGTGAGGCGCGCGTATGCGTCGAGGTTGATCTCGGCCTCGTGGGGCGCCACCATCCCGAGCCTAGCCGAGATGATGACCGCCCAGCAGACCGTCCCGCAGCGAGCCGATGGGGGCGACGGCGAGGCCTGGCCTCCCCAGTGGATGCTCGATCTGGAGCGCGCCCACGATCGCCTCGGTCGCGCCGCGCATCTCCTGGAGAGCGGCGCGCAGCGGGGGCCGGTCGATCTCGCGCCACCGGCGCGCGCGCTCGAGCGTGTCTACGGCGCGATCTTCGATGCGTTCGACGAGCGGCGGCCACGGAGTGACGCCACGAGGGACGCCATTTCGGCGCTGGACGAGGCGGTCGGCCTGCTGACGCCGGCCGCCAACGGCGACGCGGCGGTCGGCTTCTCCCTGGACTACCTGCGGGAGTCGCGCATCGCCCTCGTGCGCGCGGGGGAGCGTCTCGCGCACCTCGTCCCTCGCCCGCCGGCGCCGTCGCCCGAGCTGCGGGCGTCCTTCGAGCGCCCTCCGCTCCACGCCATCGATCGCCCGTCGCTGATGCCCTACCTCCGCGTGCCGCTTCCCAAGCCGCTGGAGGTGCAGGTGATGCCGCCGCACGTCGAGCCGCCGAAGACGTTCGAGGAGCTGGCGGCGCTCGTGAAGCAGATGAAGGAGAAGGCCGCCGCACCGAAGCCCCCTCGGACGAAGCCCGCGAAGCTGCCTCCCGCGCCGAAGCCGGAGCCTCCCCCGGGCTTCGCGCTCGACATCCGGCCCGCGCTCTCGCCGATGGACTTCCTGCAGCAACGCGTCCGGGGGTGCTTCGAGGAGGTGACGATGATCGGCGTGCAGCGGGCTCCGCTGCTCGGCGATCCGTGGCGAACCGCCCGCATCCTCGAGCGCCGGATGCTCGCGTGCATCGACGCCATCGTGTCCATGGGCCCGCCGGCCGTCGCGATGATCGAGGCCCTCGTCCTCGACGCGCCGCTCAAGGATCCGTCGCGGGTCTTCGGGATCGCGATGACGCTCGGTTGCCTCTCCGGGCGCGACACGCTGGCGATGGCGGAGAGGGCGTTCGCGGCCGTCGAGTTCGAAGATCCCCAGCACGCCGCGCAGCTGGCGGCGGCGCTCAAGCTCGTCCCGCACCCGTACCTGCCCCTCTCGCTGCGCACGTTCCTCTCGGACCCCGATCCAGCGCGGCGCGCCCTCGCCATCGACGTGCTCGCGTACCGGGGGATGGCGACTCCCGAGGAGCTCGGGCGCGCCGGGAACGACGAGCCGCCGGTCGCCGCGGCGGCGCTGCCCTGGCTCGCCCTGAGGAGGCACCCTGGCGTTCGCACCGCCATCGATGCCGCCATCGACGGACCGACGGTAGCGCTCCGGATCGCCGCCCGCGTGGCGATGGTGCTGAGCGCGGACTACCGCGCCGTGAGCTCGCTGCGCGAAGCGCTCGACGCGGAGGCGGAGGACGAGGCCGGGAGCGCCGCTTCCCTGCTCGGGATCGTCGCCGGACCGGACGACGCCAGGCTGCTGCTCGAGCGCGCCGTGGCGGCGCCGACGCGGCCGTCGGTCGCTGCCGTCGGGTGGGCGGGGTCGAAGGCGGCGATGCCGGTGCTGATGAAGCTCCTGCAGCACAAGGACGAGCCGGTCGTCCTCGCGGCCGCGTACGCGCTGGACCGCATGACGAACGCCGGCCTTTACGAGGACGCGATCGTCGAGGCGGAGGAGATCATGGCGCCCGACGTGCCGGAGCCGGACCTCGGCGAGAAGAAGCCGCCGCCGCTGGCCCGTGTCGTCAGCGATCCGCGGGACTTGCCGGGTCCCCCGTCGACGGACACGCTGCAGCGACCGTCGACCGATCCCCATCGCTGGGCCGCGTGGTGGAAGGAGAAGGCCGAGAGCTTCGGCGAGAAGCTGCGTCATCGCCGCGGCTACCCGTACACGCCCTACATCTCGTGGCTCGAGCTCGACCGGTGGCCGTGCACGCCGGGGGAGCGCCGCTTGCTCCACTGGGAGCTCGTGGCCCGCACGGGAGGCAACCTCCACTTCGACACCCACGACTTCGTGGCCGTTCAGGAGGAGTCGGTCGCCGCGTGGGAGACGCTCGCGCGCAATGCTTCCGGCAACCCCGGGGGCTGGAACGTCGCCGGCCGCCGATAGCGCGTCTAGAAGTACCCGACGAAGCCGGGGGGCGTCTGTCGCCCCTCGGGATCGGACCAAAGCGTCGCCACGCGTTCGCCCGAGTCGCTGCCGACGGTGGAGAGGGCGAGCGGATGCGGCCCGAACCCGTGCCGCCACGCGGTCGCGAGGAGAGCCACGTGAAGGGGCAGCGCGGCGGCGCCGAGGCCACCGAGCTTCTGCGCGAGCGCGTCGACCCACTGCGGGGGTCCCAGGAAGCGCTGGGAGCGAATGTAGACGGCCTGGTACTCGAGGACGCGGTGCACCTCGGCGGTCATGTCGTTCAGCATCCAGCCGACGCGCTCTTTCTCATGGTCCAGCGCGCGCATCGCCGTCTCCACCGCCAGCGTGATCCCCAGCGCTTCGGACGCCGGCTCGTCGTTGTCGGGCCCGGCCTTCTCGAAGCCGGTCCCTATCCCGTGGAGCCATGCGCGCGGCGCGAGGTCGTACTTGCGGGCGAACCCGGGAGTCGTGAGCATGGCGAACGCCGCCGACTCGCCGGGGATCACCCCGTTGACGTTGCCTCCGCCGAAGAGCCTCCCGAGGGACGACAGCCGCTCGATGATGACGGGGTCGTAGTCCGAGTGCGCTCCTCCGAGCAGGACGACGTCGACCTCGCCTCGCGCCAGCTCCTCGCACGCAGGCCCGAGTCGCAAGCCGGGAGCCGCCTCCCCCTTCGCCACGCCCTCGACGACGACCGTCGCCGGCTTCCGCTTCATGGCGTGCCGGCGGAGGTCCTCCGCCAGCGCGTCCGCGGGCGGTGGGGTCGTGCCGACCTTGCGCCCGAGGATCGGGTCGAGCCCGAGGACGATCCGGACGCGCAGGCCCGCGATGCGCTCGCCGAGGACGTCGAGCGCCTCGTCGAGCGCGGCTTTCGCGAGCGACAGCACGCGCTCGGCGCCCACGAGCAGGGGATCGAGCGTCGGGACGCTGCCGAAGGTCACCGGCTCCTCGGCGAGGTCGAGGAGGGGGGCCTCGTGAAAGCCGACGACCCCGGCGCGCACGAGGAACGCGGTGTGTCGCGCCGTCGCTCCCACGGAAGTCCGCGCCCCCACCCCGACGACGACCGCGAGCGTCGCCTTCACACCTTCACCTCGCGGACGGTGACCTTGGCCTGGTCGACGTACCGCGGCGCACGGATGCTCGCGCGCCACACCATCTCGACCGCGATGGCCTGCCCCGGGAGGAAGCCGAGGAGGTCGATGACGACCGTGTCGAGGTGAGGCCGGACGGTCGTCGGCTCGGAGTCCTTCGGGCGAAACTCGATCTCGACGCCCACCCGCGGCAGGACGAAGAGGGTGGGCCCTCCCCCGCGCACGAGGTTCAAGAGCTTCACTTCTTCACCGCTACGCAGCGGCGGGTCGGCGATGAGCCCGGGCGACGCGCACTGGTTGAATCGATCGTCGAAGTCCTCCGGAAGGAGCGGCGCGCGCTTCTCCTTCCACTTGGCGTCGAAGGTTCCGGTGTAGGAGCGTCGTGGCTCCCAGTGTCGTCCGATGGCGCCGAGGCCGGCCGGCGCGGGGCGCGTCCTCCAGCTCCGGATCGGCTCTGCGGGGTCTTCGATCTGGGGCGCGGGTCGATCGCTCAGGGCGCTCGCGTCGCGGACGCAGCCCATGCCCTGGGGGTTGCGAGGCTCCTCCACGGGCTTCTTCGGGTCGCTGTCGTCGTAGCCGCCCCACGCGTAGTCGTAGCGGACCTCGAGCTCCGCGATCGGACGCGGCGGGGGAAGGCCCTCACCGTTCACCTCCCAGACGCGCAGCCCGCAGATCTGGATCGCCTTCCGGAGCATCCCGACCTGGGCGTAGGCGTCGAACTTCGGCACGGGCACCCCCCCCGGCGCGTGGGCACGTGCCAGGATGACGACGTCCGTGGCGGGCTTGCGGATGCAGACGTCGGCGGGAAAGAGGATGGGCGTGGGTTTCTTGAGGTCCCACGGGGTGTCCTTGAGGCGGAGCCCGCGACGGCGTTTCTTCGGAGCCAGCTCGAGGTCACCCCCCTGGGGGTTGGCGGTCTCGAACGTGGCCTTGACCATCGTGACGAGCTTCTCGCCGTCCCGGTCCATGAGGACGTGCGGGAACACGATGAAGTCGGTGCGGTTGTCGAGTTGCGGGCTCGCCATGCGGGGGGAACCGGAGGGCCGCGATTATCCACCGTCGAGCGCGCAAAAGCGCGGAAAGCTTGCCGGTGTGGTTCAAATGGGGGACAGGGCGGCCTCTGGTTGCTGAGAGGCCGAGTTGCTATCGTACTCGGTCTGGTGGGGTCCGCGACGAACGTTCAGTTCCGTCTGGAGGGAGGCCCGCTACCCGCGGGCACGGTCGCGGTGGGCTACCAGGCCTTCGAGGCGATCTCCCGTCCCTTCGAGATCGAGGTCGACTTCTACACGACCGACACCGGGTTCGACGTGAGCTCCTGCATCAAGCAGGCGCTCCTCCTCGTGGTCATCGACGGCGAGGGGGACACCCGCCCGTACCACGGCGTCGTCGAGCGCGCGGAGTTCCTGAAGGTCCGTAACGTCCTCGACGAGCAACGCTTCTATTTTCGCGTGCACCTCGTGCCGGCTTTGTCGGCGCTCGCCTTCCGCGAGAACTGCCGCATCTTCCAGAACCAGTCGATCATCGACGTCGTCACCACGATCTTCACCGAGGCGGGCTTCGCGGGGGACGTGGTCTGGCAGCTCAAGAATACCTACCCGAAGCGCGAGTTCATCGTTCAATACCGCGAGTCGTCGCTGAACTTCGTCTCGCGCCTGCTGGAGGACGAGGGCATCTTCTACTTCTTCCAGCACGCGGCGTCGGGACACACGATCGTGGTGGCCGACACCGAGGACGCGTTCGTCCTGATGGATGCGCCGGGCGTGGAGTTCTCGCTGGGGCAGGGGTTGAATGCGGTCGGCGAGCCCATCGAACGGTTCAACCGGACGCGATCGATTCACACCACCAACGTCAACCTTCGCGACTTCGACTTCGAGAAGCCGCAGGTGAAGCCCGGCGGGACCCAGACGAAGGCCGACGCCTGGCCGATGTCCTACTACGAGTACCCCGGCGGGTTCACCAAGAGCGCGGACGGCACCCGGCGGGCGACGGCCCGGATGCGCGAGCTACGGGCCGAGGTGGACGTCTGCCGCGGCGAGAGCAAGGCGATCGACCTGCGCGTCGGAGCCCCGTTCATGGTCGGCGGCGCCGCCGAGGGGTGCCTGAACGGCGAGTTCATCATCACCAGCCTGCTGAGCCGCGGCGAGCTCGGCACGCACACGCAGGAGAAGGACGAGGACGTCGCCATCGCGTGCCAGAACGAGTTCACGTCCATCCCCAAGGGCTCTCCCTACGCGCCGCCGCGGCGCGCCCGGAAGCCACGCATCCGGGGGGTGCAGACGGCGCTCGTGACGGGCCCCAGCACGACCTCCGACCAGTCGATCCACACCGAGAAGTACGGCCGCATCAAGGTCCACTTCTACTGGGACCGGGACGGGCAGCTCGACGAGAACGCGTCGTGCTGGCTACGCACCAACCAGGCGATGATGGGCGGGACGATGATCCTCCCGCGGGTCAGCTGGGAGATGTCGGTCGTGTTCCTCGACGGCGATCCCGATCGACCCCTCGCGGTCGGCCGTCTCTACAACGCGACCGACGCCCCGCCGTATTCGCTCCCGGGGGCGAAGGCGTCGGGCTCGGTCAAGAGCATGTCGTCCCCCGGCGGCGCGGGGCACAACGAGATGAAGATGAGCGACTCCGGCGGCAGCCAGGGTCACGGGATGTCCGCCCAGAAGGACCTCAACAGCACCATCGGCAACAACAAGACCGAGACGATCGCCGTCGACGAGAACCACAGCGTCAAGGTCAACATGAACAGCTCCATCGGCGCCAACGAGACGCTGTCGGTGGGCGGCAACCAGGGCGTCGACGTCGGCTCGGTGCTGTCGGAGAAGATCGGCGGCAATCAGAGCATCAGCGTGGGCGGGGCGGACACGACCAACGTCGATTCGAACCTCGTCGAGCACATCGCGGGCACCCGCTCCTACACGATCAGCGCGACGTCCTTCACGATGCAGAACGGGATCGAGCACACGGTCACCGGCGATCTGTCGCGCGACGTCTCGGCCGTCCAGCTGAACGGCTCGGTCGGCTCGATCACCGACAACATCGTCGGCAACCTCGACGAGCAGTGCACGCTCGCCAAGGTCATCCTGGCGAAGGGCAGCGTCGTCGAGACCGTCACCGGGAACAAGACGCAGACCAACATCGCGGCCGACGTGCACCTCATCAAGGGCAGCTACCAGGCGTCCTGCGACGACAACGTGAAGCGCCTGGTCGGCGGCGTCCACCAGTGGAAGGCCGCCAAGGGCATCCAGCTCCACGGCAAGAACGTGACGATCGTCGGCGTGACCGGGACGCTCAGCGCCGGCGGCAGCTCGATCAAGCTCGGCGGCGGGCCGGTCGTCATCAGCGGGAGCAAGGTGGCCCACGAGGCGCTGGGCATCGTGTACACGGGCGGCACGATGAAGCTCGGGCCGGGCTGAGGCGACGATGGCGTCCACCTACGGCATCCAGGCGAGCATCGCGATCTCCGGCCAGACGTACCGCGTCTTTCACTACGCCATCCACGAGCAACTCTCGGAGGTGAGCTCGCTCACCTGTTCGCTCGGCAAGGAGGCGGAGGACCCGCCCGAGGCCACGGCGCTCGTCGATCAACCCGCGGTGCTCACGCTGAACAACGCGGTGACCGGCCAGAAACGGACGTTCGTGGGAACCGTCGTGCGCGCCCGCCGATCCGAGGAGGCGACCGAAGGCGCGGCGCTCATCGAGGTTCACGTCGCGCCGAAGGCATGGCGCATGTCTCGCCGCGCAGACTGCCGCACGTTCCAGAAGATGACCGTGGTCGACATCGTGAAGCAGGTCCTGACCGACGCCGGCGTCGACAAGGCGACCTGGAACACGACGGGCACCTACCCGGTGCGCGACTACACCGTCCAGTACCGGGAGACCGACCTCGCCTTCGTGCTGCGCCTCCTGTCCGAAGAGGGGATCTACTTCGCCATCCAGCACGACGATCAGGCCGACACGATGGTCTTCGGCGACGATCCGAAGGGGTTCGGACCGACGACGGGGCCGGCGTCGCTGCAGTTCAAGGACACCCTCGCGCAGACCGAGGACGCCCTCCAGGCGGTGACCACCGACGTGGTGGAGACCCAGCAGGTTCGATCCGACAAGACGACGCTCAAGGACTACGACTCCACGAAACCGAAGCTCAAGCTGGAGTCGACGGCGAAGACCGACAAGGCCGACGCCGAGGTGTACGTGTGGCCCGGACGGTTCACCGATCCCAAGGTCGGCGATCGACTGGCCCAGGTGCTGCTCGACTCCCTGCGCGCCGACAGCGACGTGGTGACGGGGCGGACGCCGATCATCTCGCTCACCGCCGGCACCCGGTTCTCGATCGATTCGCACCCTTACGCCCCGTTGAACCAGGAGTACCTCGTCGTCGGCGTCGACCTCGACGGGCGGGACGTGAGCGCGGGCCGGGAGCAGAGGACCGGCGAATGGGGGAGCTGCTGGTTCCGCGCGATCCCGACGAAGACGCTCGCGTACCGGCCGCCGCGCCGCGTGCGCGAGCACTTCGTCTCCGGGACGCAGACCGCGATGTCGACGGGGTCGGCGGGCGAGGAGATCCACACGAACGAGAACGGGCAGGTGGTCGCCCAGTTTCACTGGGACCGCCTGGGAAAGAACGACGAGAACTCGAGCCTGTGGATGCGTACGAGCCAGCTCCCGACGGGCGGCTCGATGCTCCTGCCGCGCATGAAGTGGGAGGTCTCCGTCCGCTACCTCGAGGGGGACGTCGATCGGCCGATGGTCATGGCCCGCATGTACAACACGGCGACGCCGCCTCCCTACAAGCTCCCCGACAACAAGGGGCGGAGCTCGATCCAGACCGCGACGACCCCCGGCGGGGGGAGCGTGAACGAGATCCGGATGAGCGACGACAAGGGGAGCGAAGAGATGTTCATGAACGCGTCGAAGGACATGTCCGTCGACGTCGGCAACAACACCACCGAGTCGATCGGCGTCAACCTGACGCGATCGATCGGCTCCAATCACAACCTCTCCATCACCGACAGCTTCTCGGCCAGTGTCGGCGCGAGCCAGAGCGTCTCGGTCAGCGGCAATCAGGACATCCACGTCCAGACCTTCATGGTGGACCAGGTGACCGGCAACCACACCCTCGCCATCGGCGGGGCGCGCTCGATGAAGGTCGGCGGCGACCACAAGCGCGAGATCACCGGCGACAGCACCCTGAACGCCAACTCGATGTCGATCGATCTGGTCGTGGGCACGGTGAACGAGCACGGGCTCGCCAACTACAAGCACCACGTGGGCGCGGCCCTGGTCGA
This sequence comes from Polyangiaceae bacterium, assembly GCA_050012715.1. GTDB lineage: Bacteria > Myxococcota_A > Polyangia > Polyangiales > Polyangiaceae > Palsa-1150. The sequence continues at coordinate 22,770 of JBEKGQ010000001.1, read as the reverse complement.
GATGACGGCGGGCACCCGGTCGGTCACCGTCACCGGGAATCGCTCGGAGACCGCCACGCTGGCGAAGATCATCTACACGCCCGCCGGGCGATCGGTGGACGTGACCGGCACGCTCGGGCAGAAGGTCGGGGGTCTCGTCTACCGCAAGACGGACGCCGATCTCGCCGAGTCGGGCGTCGATTTCATGGAGGTCGCGGTCGGCGCCCAGCTCTTCGCGGCTCCCGACATCGCCATCGTGGCCGACAGCAAGTTGACCATCGTGATGGGCGCCTCCGTCATCATCCTCACCCCCGCATCGGTCTCCATCGCCGGCGTGAGCGTGAAGATCGACGGCGAGCTCATCGACGAGGCGGCGCTCATCGCCATCAACTAGACGAAAGACGACGACCTTGGCCCGCACCTTCCAGACGGCTTTTTCGATCGGCGGCGGTCAGGCGGTCCACGTCCTGAGTCTCCGGGAGGTTCACCAGCTGAGTCGCCCGGCGTACGTCGAGGTCGAGGTCCTGCTGCCCGTCTACCTCGACACGGAGGCCCTCATCGGCCAGACCGCAGAGCTGGCGTTCGGCTGGGACAGCGATCCGGCCCCCCGCAAGTTCGTGGCGGTCGTCGAGTCGGTCACCATCACGGGCTCGTCGGCGGTCGGCAATCAGGCGCGCACCTACCAGTACTCGTTCCTCCTCGTCTCCCCGCTGAGCCTCCTCGCCGGCAACGTTCACTGCCTCATCCAGCAGAACGTCGACGTGAAGGATGCGCTGAGCGCGGTGCTCACGACCAACGCGTCGATGCTGACGGTCGACTGGCGCCTCACCGGGAGCTACCCGAAGCGCGATTACTGCGTGCAGTACCTCGAGACGGACCTCGCGTACTTCTCGCGCCTCCTCGAGCGGGAGGGCATCTACTACTTCCTGGAGGCGGGCGATGACGGGACGCTCACCCTCGTCATCGGCGACGACAGCACGGCGGTCAGCGCGATCGCCGGGGACCCGACGCTCCACCGGCGGAACGCGGTCACCGGCAAGTCGACGGACTCGATCCTGAGGATGAGCGAGACGAGCGCCGTCGTCTCGGGCAAGTTCACGCTGCGCGACTTCAACTTTCTGACGCCGAAGCTCGACATGACGGCGACCGCGACCGCGAAGACGCACACCGACTTCGAGGTCTACGACTACCCGGGCGGCTACCTCGATCCCGGCGACGGGAAGCGCGTGGCGCAGCTCCGCCTCGACGCCGAGCAGGTCGAGCTGCAGACGCTCTCGATCGAGACGGACTGCACGCGCGTGTCGGTGGGGCGCAAGCTGACGGTCGCCGATACGGGGTCGGCGGACGGCGACTGGCTGGTGACCCGGGTCGTCCACGAGTACGAGTGGGCGGTCGGGGGAGACGGGAAGTACGCCTGTCACGCGGAGCTCATTCCGGTGCTGACCAAGTTCCGTCCCGCGTGCGTGACCCCGCGGCCGGTCATCGAGGGACCGCAGACGGCGACGGTCGTGGCTCCCGCGGGCTCGCAGGCAGAGGAGATTCACACCGACGAGCACGGCCGGTGCAAACTTCTCTTCAACTGGGACCTGGGACCGTACACCGACGACCGGGCGTCAGCGTGGTTCCGCGTCTCGCAGCTCCAGACGTCGGGCTCGATGATGCTGCCGCGCGTCGACTGGGAGGTCATCGTCGAGTTCCTCGAGGGGGACCCCGACCGTCCGATCGTGACCGGACGCCTCTACAACGGCACGTACATGCCGCCCTACGCCCTGCCGGAGGGAAAGACCCGAACGAGCATCAAGACGGCGAGCACCCCGGGGGCCGGGGGGACCAACGAGATCCGGATGGAGGACAAGTCCGGATCCGAAGAGATCATGATGCACTCGCAGAAGGACACCAACGTCAACGTCGCGAACAACAAGACGAAGAACGTCGGCAACAACGAGTCTCTGCACGTCGGGTCGGACTCCAAGACCTCGGTCGGCGCCAACCAGACGGTCAAGATCACCAAGGGCGCGAAGAGCGACATCACGGCCAACCAGACGGTGAGCGTCGGTGGTACGCGCTCGCTCGAGGTGAACGCGGTGGGGGCGTGGAACGTGACGGGCAACAGCACGACGACGGTGGGCGGAAGCCAGAGCGAGCAGATCGGCAATCCGCTCGAGGCCCTCATCGCGCTCGCGGTGGCGAAGGCGACGGAGATCGCGCAGGCGAAGGCGGCGGCCGCCATATCGGCCGTGCAGGGAGCGGTGCAGGGCAAGATCGATCAGGCGCTCGGCCCGGTGAACGATCTCGTCGGCAAGGCGGGCGCCCTCGGGAGTGGTCTCCAGGCGCTGGGCAACGGCGACCTCAGCGCCCTCGGCGGCGTGGTCGGAGGAGCGACGGGACTCCCGGGTATCGGTGCGATGGGCGCGGCGATGTCTGGGCCCCCCGGTGGCCAGGGAGCGGGCGGCGGCGGAGGGGCGCCCGCGGGCGGTGGCAGCGTCATCCCGGGGGCGGTCACGAGCGCCCTCGCCGCCCCGGACGCGGCGGTGGCGGCTGCCAGCGGCATGCTCGGATCGGCGGTCAGCAATGCCATCAACAGCGCCGCGAGCTCCGCCCAGGCCGGGCTCGACGCCGCGGCCGGAGTGGACGCGGGCGGTGGAGGCGACAGCTCACTCGCCAACGCCGGCGGCCCGGCAGGCGCGGTGGCCGGCGTCGATCAGACGGATCGGACCAAGGGCCCCGGTCACTCGACGTACAAGTGCGCCGCGAAGCACAGCGAGACCGTCGGGTCGATCAAGGTGGTGGGCGCCCTCAACGGCATCAACACCAACATCGGCGGCAACATGAAACAGGACGTCGGCGCGGCCATCGTCCAGATGTCCTACGCCGACTATGCCGAGAGCGTGACGGGGAACAAGACGGAGAAGGAGCTCGGCCTCATCGTCCTCGCGAAGGGCGAGACCGAGCACGCCAAGGGCGCCAAGACGGCCATGGTCGGGGGGCTGGTGCTGGACAAGGTCGGTGGCAACCATTCCATCGAAGCCTCGGGCAACCTCACCATCATCGGAGCGATGCAGAAGCTTCAGGCGGACAACTCGATCACCCTCACCTGTGGCGAGAGCTCCGTGACCATCACCGGCGATGGGATCGCGATCAAGACCGCGGGCGCCATCACCGTCACGGGCGGAACGATGCAGATCCCGAAGCCCGCGATGGAGGGCTGAGTGACGGAGGGGAGCGCCGGGTCCGTCCTTCCGCCCGCCCCCGGGGAGCCGGGGAGAGAGGAGCAAGAGCCACCGAAGGCGGAGCCGGTCGAGCGCCTGCTCGACCAGGTCGCGCCGCCTTCGCAGATGCTCTCCGGCGGCGGGGGGCTGCGCGCGGCGCGGCTCGTCTCCGTCAGCGCGGGCGTCGCCCTCATCGAGTGGCGAGGCGGCGCGCGCGTCGGAGCGGCGCTCGCCCCGGGGCTCGAGGTGGCGCTCCTCGAGGAGGTCGCGGAGGACCTCGGCATGGTGCTCGTCGAGGACGGGCCGCCCCCGCTCGTCGTGGGCGTCCTGCAGACGCGGCGTCCGCGCGAGCTCAAGCTGAGCGCAGGCACCGTCACGATCGAAGGCGAGCGCGAGGTGCTGATCCGCGCCGGCCGCGCCGCCATCCGGCTGCGCGAGGACGGGGACATCGAGATCGTGGGGAGCCGCATCTCGGCGGCGTCGCGGGGGTTGTTCCGGCTGGTGGGGAGGATTCTCCGACTCAATTAGGAGCGTTCGTGGCTGCCGGGTCGTCCAGTTGGGTGACGTCCGTGGGCCGCGAGCCGGTCTTAGCCTAGACGGGGTTCGGGGGGGAGCATCCGAGCCGCCAACCGCGGTACTCTGGGGCCCGCCCCACCGGACCCGCCCGATGCTGACCGCAATCCTCAACCATTCAGGACTGCCGGACATTCGCGTCGCGCGGGCGCGCATCAGGGAGTCGATGTCGACGCCGTTCGACATCGACGTCCGCTTCTCGAGCGCCGATCCCGACCTCGATCTCGGCGCCCTCATGTGGTCGACCGCGCTCCTCGAGCTGGTCGACGACGCGGGCGGCGGCCGAGCCTTCCACGGAGTGATCGAGGAGGCCGAGTACCTGACCGAGGGACAGTTCGACTTCATCTACCGGGTCCGCCTCCGTCCGCTCCTGCATGGCCTTCTCTACCGGGTTCGGACGCGCATCTTCCAGAACCTCGACGTGACCCAGATCGTCAAGAAGGTGTGCAAGGACTCCGGCCTCCCGGACTCCGGCTTCGACTGGAGCAAGGTCGTCCAGCAGTACACGCCCCGGGAATTCTGCATGCAGTACAAGGAGAGCGAGCTCGCCTTCGTGATGCGGCTGCTCGAAGAGGAGGGGATCTTCTTCTGGTTCGAGCACTCCACGACGGGTCACGTCATGCACCTCGGCGAGGACCAGAACGCCTACCGGCCCATCGACGGAACGCCCTTCATCACGGCGTACCACGTCGTGCAGGGCAGGCACGCCGGCAACGAGTGGGTCCGCGACCTCCGCTTGACCACGAAGCTGTGCCACGAGGTGGTCCACACGCGCGACTGGAACTGGCAGCAGCCGCGTAGCCCGATCGAAGGGCTCTCGGCGGGCAACGCCGCGACGGGCCTGATCGCCTACGAGTATCCGGGCGGATTCCTCTCGACCTCACAGGGGGGAGCCTTCGCGCAGAATCGCCTCTTCGCGGCGCAGGCCGAGAAGTTCGTTCTCGACGGATGGTCGACGTCGTACCGCCTCTGCCCGGGTCGAACGTTCACCGTCGACGAAGCTACCCCGGAGTATCTGTCGGGCAACTACTACATCCTCAGCGTGGAGCACGCCTACGAGCGCGAGTCACTGGCGGGCGAGCGGCTCGATAGTGATGCCCTCGCCTACCGCGCGACATTTCGTGGGATCCCGAGCTCGGTGGTCTACCAGCCGCCTCGCGTGACACCCAAGCCGCGTGTCTTCGGCAAGGAGAGCGCGGTCGTCACCGGCCCCGAGGAGATCCACGTCGACAATTTCGGGCGGATCAAGGTGTACTTCTACTTCGACCGCGAGGACGCGGTCGACGAGAACGCCTCCTGCTGGCTGCGGGTGCAGCAACAGAACACGAGCGGAAGCATGCTCCTCCCCCGACGCGGTTGGGAGGTGAGCGTCGGTTTCATCGCCGGCGACCCGGACCGTCCGATCGCCCTTCAGAAGGTCTACAACGCGGAGACGATGCCGCCATACTCGCTGCCCGCCAACAAGACTCAGAGCTCACTACAGACTTCGACGAGCCCTGGTGGCGGCTCGACCAACGAGGTGCGACTCCAGGACGGCGATGGCGGGATGGAGTTCGCCGTTCACTCGTCCAAGGACTACGCCATGGTCGCCGGCGCCGACCTCCTCGAGGACATCGCCGTCGATGCCCTGGAAGAGATAGGCGTGGGGCTCACGTGCTCCGTCACCGGGAGCGAGACCGTCAGCATCGGGGCTCAGCAGAGCCTCAGCGTGACCGGTGACTGCTCGCTCACGACGAATGGGGCGAAGTCGATCACGATCGGCGCGAACGAGGATCTGGGCATCACCGGCAACGGCTCGTTGAAGTGCAACGGAAGCCGGACGGAGTCCATCGGGGGCTTGATGAACGTGCTGGCCAACAAGGTGGGCGAGACCTTCGGCGCCTCGTGCTCGCGGACCGTCGCCGCGGCGCAGGCCATCGTGAGCGCCACGGCCATCATCGAGTCCGTGGGCGGGTCGAAGAGCGAGTTGGTCGGCGCAGCCAAGCTCGAGATCTGCGGGAAGGCCAAGGCGGAACAAATCAAAGGCCCCAAGACCCTCATCGCCGGCTTCATGACCGAGAAAACGGGAGCCGACATCGGCTACTCGGCCAAAGGGGCGGTGGGCTTTCAGGTCGGTGGTGCGATTGCGGAGACGTGCGGTGGCGACTTCACCTGTACGGCCAAGGCCATCCTGATCACGGCCCCGGGCGGCATCAACATCAAGGGAGGCGGCACACCGTACACCCTGAAGGGCGCGAACATCACCGTCGACGCCGGTGCGCTGGGGATCGCCGGCAGCGCGACCATCAAGCTCGACGGCACCGTGAAGTACAAGCCGTGAGGACGATCTGATGGCGGCGCCGGCGTGGAATTTCGTTCTGACCGTCGCTGGTGTCGACACCACCAGCTGGCGGGTGTTCGAGCTCGAGGCACGTGAGGCCGTTTCGGAAGGATGCCGCGCGTGGCTCGAAGTGGGCGCGGCGGGACAAGTCGACCCGCAGAGCGTGGTGTACAAGGAAGCGACGCTCGAGATCTCGCGCCTCGGCGACGACCCCCGGTACTTCCACGGCGTCGTCGTGTCGGCGGCTGCGCTCGCGGCGCCGCGGGGCACGACCCATCTCCGGATCGAGATCGGCGCGCACATCGAGCTCCTGCGGGTCGGGAGAAACTCGCTCATCTTCCAGAACAAGAGCATCCAGGACGTCGTCAAGGCCATCGCGAACGCCGGTCCCCTCCAGGGTGACAAGACGCAATGGCTGACGACGACCGCGTACGAGCCGCACTCGCACCTGATTCAGCACAACGAATCCGATTACGATTTCGTGTCGCGCCTACTCTTCGAGGAGGGCATCTGGTTTGCCGTCCACAACGACGGGACCAAGGACCAGGTCGTGTTCTTCGACGACCCGAGCCAACCGCCGCCCATCCCGGGCGACGCGACCCTCTCGTTTCAACTGGACAGGAGCAAGACGAGCGCTCACGGATGGATCGTCGAGCTCTCGGATCGGCACTCGGCAGCGTCGGACGCCGTCATGACTCGCGAGTACGACCTCCAGCATCCGAGCCGCGGCGATCTGGACGCCAAGAAGGCGGCCCCCAAAGGCACCGGGCGTGAGGTCTACCAGCACCCAGGCAACTGGTTGGTGGCGGACGGCACGACGTCGGACAAGATCGACGCGAAGGTGGGCGCGCGGAAGGCGCAGAGAATCCTGGAGCGGCTCCAGCTCGGGACGCGCACGTTTCGAGGGAGGGGGACTTGCCTTCGTCTCGAGCCGGGCGCCACGTTCACGCTGGTCGGTCATCCTCGCACGTCCATGAACATGGACCATCTCGTGCTCGACGTGGTCCATCGGGGCTGGATGTCCGACGCGGAGGAGCCGTTCTACGAGAACGAGTTCGTCACGGCCCCCAAGTCCGTTCCGTACCGGCCGCAGGTTGCCCCCGAGGCGCCGGTCATCGGGGGAATCCAGTGGGCCATTGCCACGGTGCCTCCGGGCGGGGAGATCCATGCGGACAACTACGGCCGCGTCAAGTGCCGCTTTCTCTGGGATCGCTCCGGCATCACGGACGACAAGAGCTCGACCTGGATGCGCGTCGGGCAACTTCCGCTCGGCGGCTCGATGATACTGCCGCGAAACAACTTCGAAGTGACGGTTGACTTCACGCTCGGGGACGTCGACCGACCGTTCGTCACCGGGCACCTCTACAACGGGCTGCAGAAGCCACCCTACGCACTGCCGGCCGGCGCGACGAGGTCCTCCATCCAGAGCGCGACGACGTCGGGTGGCGCCGGCGCGAACGAGCTGCGCTTCGAGGATTCCGCCGGCGCGGAGGAGATTTTTCTCAACGCTTCGAAGGACTACACGCTCTCGGTCGACAATGACTCGTCGGTGCACGTCAAAGCCAATGAAACGTTCAAGGTCGGCTCCAACAATCAGCTGAGCGTCGGCGCAGACCACGGCATGTCGGTCCAGGGAAGCCGGACCCTGAGCGTCGGGGCGTCTCAGGAGATCAACGTCGCCGGCGATCTCTCGGACGGCGTGGGCGGGGCCGAAACCCTCGCCATCGGCGGTACGCGCCACGTCAAGTGCGGCGGCGACCTCGACGAGAGCGTCGCGGGTACGCTCAGCCGCACCGTCGGCTCGCTTCAGAGCGTCATCGGCATCGCCGGCTACATGCGAGCGGTCAAGGGGGACTCGACGACCAAGGTCGGTGCGGCGTGGGCGGAAGTCGCTGGCTCGGACCGGTCGAGCGTCTGCAGCGGCGCGCGCAAGGAGACCATCGGGGCTCTCAAGTTCGTGAAGGCCAAGGCCATGTCGATCAGCGCGGGCGCGGCGTACACGGCCAACGTCGGCGGATACAAGGTGACGTGCGGCGGCGGGCGGACCGACAGCGCGACGGGAGCCGTGTCGGTCGCAGCGGGGGGGGGGTGGAGCATCAAAGCGACAAACGTCTCGTTCGTCGCGGACAACAAGCTCGTTCTCATCGCCGGCGGCACCACGGTGACGCTCTCGAGCAGCGGCGAGATCAAGATCAAGGCCGCCGGAAGCATCAAGTTGACGGGCGTCGAGAAGCTCAAGCAGGGCAAACACGACAGCGGGGGCTGAGCGGACCGTGGCAAACCTCACGACGACGATACAGATCACCGGTCTCGACACCGCGCTGACGCTGATGGCGGTTCACGGCCACGAAGAGGTCTCCCGACCGTTCTGGTTCGAGGTGGAGTTCACCGCCGGCGGGCTGGACCTCGACCTGTCACGCGGGACGCTGGCTCACCTCGTGCTGGTGAACGACTTCGGGGACACGCGGGACATCTGGGGGATCGTGGAATCGGCGTCCGTCATCACGCTGGACACCGGCATCACGACTTACCGCGTCCGCCTCGTTCCTCAGCCGTACCTCGTCGCGTACCGGAGGGGCTTCCGGATCTTCCAGCAATTGGCGGTGCCGGACATCGTGAAGAAGGTGTTCAACGACGCGGGGTTCGCTCCCACCCTCTTCGACTGGAGCGGCGTGACCGCAACCTATCCGACGCGCGAGTACATCGTGCAATACGACGAGTCGGAGTGGGATTTCGTCTGCCGTCTGCTCGAGGAGGAGGGCATCTTCTTCGCCTTCCGCCACGACGCGGGCGGGCACGTCATGAGCTTCCGGGACGACAGCACCACCGCGCCAGCGCTCTCGCCACCGATGCTCCCCTACGTGGACGCGAGCTCGATGCAGGGCGAGAGTGTCCAGGCCTGGGACTGGTACGACGCGGCCCGGGTCAGCGTCTCGAAGGCGACCTTCAACGACTACAATCACCAGATCCCGAAGGTGAGCCTCCTCTGCTCGAAGGAGCAGACCGAGACCATCGGCATCGAGTGGTACGAACATCCCGGACGCTACAGCCAGCCGGGGGACGGTAATCGACTGGCTCAGTCGCGCTTGCAGGCCCTGAGAAACGAGCGCACGACGGCGTGGACCCACACCAACGCGATCTCCGCTCAGCCCGGGTGTCTGTTCGAGCTGGCCGGGCATCCCACGACGAGTGGCGAGTTCTTCGTCACCGCGGCATCGATGCGACTCGTGCGCAAGGACGCCGACGAGGGCACTCCGAGAACGACGGTCACGGTCGATCTCGCCGTGGTGCCCAAGGACACGCCCTTCCGCCCGGCGCGAATCACGCCGCGCCCCCGGGTCGTCGGCTTGCAAACGGCGCGGGTGACGGGTCCGGCGGGCAAGGAGATCTACTGCGACGATCTCGGCCGGGTGAAGGTGCAGTTTCACTGGGACCTGGACGGCAAGCTCGACGAGAACAGCTCTTGCTGGATCAGGGTCACCCAGGCCCACACGACGGGGTCGATCATGATCCCGCGGACGGGGTGGGAGATCCTCGTCGAGTTCGTCGACGGCGATCCGGATCGCCCGGTCTGTTTCGGCAAGGTCTACAACCCGATGCAGGCGCCGCCGTACAGTCTACCTGGTCAGAAGACGGTGTCGGGTCACAAGTCGAACTCGTCGCCCGGAGGGGCGGGCACCAACGAGCTCAAGATGGATGACGCGGCCGGCAGTCAGTCGGTCTCCTTCAATGGCCAGTCGAACATCCAGGTCAAGGCGGCAAACAACAAGAAAGCCAAGGTCACCAACAACGCGACGCGCACCATCGTCGCAAATCGGACGCAGCAGGTCGGATCGAACGAGACGATCGCCGTGAAGGGAAAACAGGGTCAGGTCGTCGCCGGTTCGCACACGCAGTCGATCGGCGCCTCTCGAACGACCAAGGTGAGCGGTCAGGTGGCCGAGGAGATCGCCGGCAGCCAGACGATGACGGTAGGCGGGGCCGAGATGATGCAAGTCGGCAACCCGGCGGCCGCCGTGTTGCAGATCATCGCCGCGGCGGCGATCCAGGCGGCGTCGGGCGCAGCCGCCGCGGCCGCCTCGAGGGCGCAAGCGGCTGCCTTGGGGCCCATCGCGCCGGCCCTCGCCGCCGCGCAGGCTCAGGTTGGTTCGGCGAGCCGGTTTCTGGGCGCGGCAGGCTCGCTCCTCGGAGGAGGCGGCGGCGGCGCGGCGGCCAACGCGAACCCCGGTGGCGGGGGGCAGACCGCTCCCGGGGCACCCGCCGGTGGCGATCGTGGCGGACCGCCGGGCGCCGGAGCACCGGGCGCCGGAGGTGGAGGTCCGACGGCCATGGGCGGCATGCCCGACGCCGGCGCGATGGTCGGCGGAGCGGTTGCATCCGCCCTCGGGGGCGCGCTCTCCAGCGCCGGGATCCAGCCCGCCGGCGCCACGCCGCAAAATGCCGGCGGGGGTCAAGGCCCGGGCGGCGGCCCCGGTGCCCCGGGTGGGGCGGGAGGAGCAGGCGCGGGAGGTGGTGGCGGGGGAGGAGGCGGCGGAGGGGGTGGCGGCGGTGGCGCGTGGTCGACGACCATCGGCGGAGCGGTCACGGAATCCATCGGTGCGGTGGCGGCCGTCATCTCGGCCTACGGTGTGTCCTTCGCCGTGGGCGGATCGTCGAAAGAGACCATCGGGGCGGCGCGCCTCGAGCTCATCAAAGGCGGCAAGTCGGAGTCGACCGGCGGCTCCAAGCTGGAGGCGGTGGGCGTCTACATGGCCAACATCGCGACGGGGATCTCCGTATCGGCGAACGCGGCGATCGGCGTCAACGTCGCGGCCAGCATGCGTCAGAGCATCAGCAAAGGGCACGGGCTGACCGCGAAAGGCGCGGCAAACGTCACCGTGAGCAAGTTGAACGTGGAAGGGTCCGGCGCCGTCTCCTTCAAGTGCGGCGCGGCGTCCATCGTCGTCGACTCCAGCGGGGTCATGATCAAGGGGACGCAGATCACCCTCAAGGCACCCACCATCGAAGTGACCACGACGAACATCGGCACCATCTGAGAACATCCATGAAAGCCAACCAGAAGCTCTCGAACGGACCGGCCTCCACGCGGAAGCGCGTCCGGCCCGGTCCGCGCGTCGTCTACACCCAGGCTCCGCTGTTGCTCGCCACCGTGGTCGGTCGCGAGGACGGCGGCTGGCGCGTCCGGATCGGCGCCACCGAGCAGGTGGTCGCGCTCGACCCGCATGTCGACCCGGTCTTGGTCCAGGAGGCCGCGCAGTCCGGAACGCGCGTCGTTCTCGACGCCGCCGGCGAGGCGGTCGCGATCGTCGGTCTGCTTCTCACGTCGCGCGCCCTGACGATGGACCGAGCTGGCACCGTGGACGCGAAGGTCCGTTCGTTTCGTGTCTCGGCGGAGGACGAGATCACCCTCAAGGTCCCGCGGGCGTATCTGCGGATGCGGGGCGAGGACCTCGAGGCGTATGGCCAGCAGATTCTGGCTCGGGCGCGGGGGGTCCTGCGCCTTCTCGGGGTCGCGATCAAGCTCAACTGAGGAGGGGCGAAGTCATGAGCGTGACAGCAGTCTTCATGGAGGTCGTCTGCGAGGAGTCGGGACACGAGGTCGTCCCCTGCGCTCCCAACATGTGCATCACTCCGTGTGCTCCCAGCCCGCTGCCGATGCCCTACCCGCTCACGGGTGACTCGAGCTCGCTCGATCCCGGTACGAGCAAGGTGAAGATCGAAGACAAGAAGACCCTGAACACCGATTGCTTCATCAAGCAAGTACACGGCAACGAAGCGGGGACGCAGAAGGACATCATCACGATGCAGACGACCGGTCACGCCTACGCCGTGGTCGGGGCGCCGACCGTGTTCTTCGAGGGCGCCCAGATAGCCTTCACCGGCAGCCCCGGTTTCGCGAACACGATGTGATCCGCCACCCGGTCGAATACCATGGGCTCCAAGCAACCTGTCCAGACGCCGATGATGCTCCTCCTCGGGGGGGGAGACAACGCTCGGTTTCTCGAGTGCAAGAAGGCTCTGGCGAACTGCGGCTTTCCCGAGATCGCCTTCGGTTCCTACAGCCAGGTTCTCAAGGCCCAGGCGGCGGCGCGAAAGATCACGTCGGGTGGAACCCCACCCACGTCTGGGGTCGGCAAGACGGTCGCCGGTTTGCCCGGGCCGCAGCAGCAGTTTCTCGCCCAGGGTCAGTCGGGGCACATGGCCACGAACTCCCTCTTCAAGCAGCCCGGGGGCCGAGGCGATCCGTGCGCCAACTTGCCGGGATGCGCAGGATACGACGACAACGCCGCGGCGGCGACGGTGCACCAGGGAATGTCCACCGACCCGGGTACGCCGCACTACGAGATCACGCAGGCGGAAGGACCGTTTGCGCAAACGCAAGCCGGGCCGAATGGCACGCTCGACATGAACGGTGTCGGCAATTGTGTGGACAATACGTCGAACATCGCGGTGGGCGGTCAGGACCCCTCGGACACGGCGAACCCGCAACGCGCCCAGGAGATGGCCCAGGTGCAGCAGGCCAGCGCGGACTCGTTGAACAAGCAGGACCAGGGGGCCGGCGTCTCCACGGGGGGAGGAACCGCGGCCCCAGGCGCCAATGCGTCAGGCTCGAGCGACAACCCAACGCAGCCGAAAGGCGGGGGCGATGGTCTGACGGCCGATCAGCAGACCGCCAAAGAGTGCATGAAGGAGTTGTGGAAGAAGCAGTCGGACAAAGCGAGAAAAGACTTCTGCGATCGCAACCGCACCCCCGGCGCAGGCAACACCACCACCACACCACCGGACGGGTCCGCCGCTGCGCAGCAAAACAAAGACCTCGCGGCGGCAAACAATGACTTGAAGAAACAGATCAAGGCGGCGCAGAATGCCGACCCGCCCGACGCGGCCGCGATTGCCGCGCTTCAGGCTCAGCAAGACGCCAATTCCGCGACGATTGCACAGAACAAGGCCGACTGCAAGGAGGCGCAGGCCAACTACCTGGCCTCTTTCTACGACCAGCCACCGCCCAACAACCAACCGCCGCCCTACAATGGAATGCGGCCGCCGCCCGAAGGCGGAGGCGACGGTGAGGACGAAGAAGAGGGTTGATCCATGAAATATACGTATCTCTATCACTGCGCCAGAGGTTCGGACCTCGACGAGTGCGTCTTCCTCGGAATGCGATATCTGACGAAGTACGGCGCCCAGCCCGGCCTCATGGATTCTTGGGTGTTGCGGAGCAGCGTCCCGTCGGCTCCCGGCAAGGCTGGAATCAAGCCGTGCCACGGCGCAGAACGTTGGTTCGTGGGCTTGTGGCGCTCCCCGACCGACCGCCTCTACGTCGCCGAGCTGAACGGAAAGGCCCGCGTTTGCGAGTTCGATGGGATGGCCGCGTCGGCCAACTGGCAAAAGTTCGAGTTTCCGGGCTGCACCTTCCGGGGAGTCTTCGGGGTCGACGACCGAAGCGTCTTTCTCACGGGCAAGAAGGCGCTGGATCCCGCCGTGCTCTTCTGGGACGGGAAGGCTTGGACGGAGCTTCCGCCGCCTCCGGGCGAGATCCAGTGGATGCACGGACGATCTCCCGATGCCATGATCGGCGTCGGGCCCAAGGGGCTCCTCACGCGCTGGAACGGAGCGTCGTGGCAGAAGATCCCGCTCCCCACGCAGGAGTTCCTCACCAGCGTCTGGGTCGAGAGCTCCGACGAGATGTACGCGGTCGGCCACGGCGGCGTGCTGTGGGAGGGCTCGGGCACCGGCTGGGGCAAGGTCGCGGAAGGAGCCGGTCCCTTCTACGGTGTCGCCAAGTTCGCCGGCGAAGTGTTCGTCGGCGCGAAGGAGCACGGGATCCTGAAGCGAGTGCGCGACCGCATGGAGACGGCCAACGCCGAGATCCACGGCCAGATTCTTCATGTGGGAAAAGCCCTCGTCATCTCCTGTCCCGAGGAGATCGCGGCCACGTCCGACGGCAAGGCGTTCCGATCGAAGGGCCGCGGAACCATGCAGAAGGTCCTCGACGACAAACCGACGATCTTCCCCGAACCTCCCGATGATGACGAGGACGACGAGGATGCGTCGCCCTGACGTTCCCGGGCGGCCGTAAGTCGAGCTCAACATGGCCCACGTTTACATTCGCGGAATGGAGCTGGCCGAGAAGCCCAACACGCCTCTGTGTCAGGTCGTGCTGGGCCTCACGCTCTATCTCGACGACGTTCTCTTCTGGGCGCGGCGCGGGGCGGAGCTCGCCCTCGATGCCTTTCTCCGCCGGGTGGGGCCGGACAGCGTTCGGTGGTACACGACGTCCGCTCTCTCCGAGTGGCAGCGGGTGAGCGCGGCCAGCGCCGCCGCGCTGGTCCCGCACCTTTCTCACGCGGCCCTGCCCCGGCCCCGCCATCTTTTTTCGTTCGATCTGGTGGACGACGCGGCGGTATGCACGACCGGGTTCACGTACCGGGAGTATGACCCCACTCGGGGGGGAGCGCGGGCGTCAATCCTCGAGATGAGCTTCCCGCAAACGGGCGCTCCGGATCGATTGTTCGATGTCGTGAAGGAGATCAGTCAAATAGGTCCCTGGTGGAGCGGCTCGGCGGGCTTCGTGCTCCGCTGGAACGTGTGGAAGAAGAACTCTGCCCTCACCGCGGCATACCCCTACGCGAAACGGTACCTGGGGCTCGAGATCCAGGATTCGGTCGACATGTCGTGGCGCGTGACCGAGGCGCTGCCGACCGTGAACTGGCTCACGCTCGTCGGCAAGCCGCTGGCGGGCGCACGCAGCATCGACCTGGCGGCTCTCGCGACCCACAAGTGGGTCCACGGGGTGTCCGTCGCGGCGATCGGGAATGGCGGCCTTCTTCGAGCTGGCGCCGAGCCGACGGCGGGCGATCGAAACCGGCTCGAGTATCCGTCGGCCTGCGCGGAGGTGGCGCGTGAGCTGGCCCCCTACCTCGTCGAGGATGTCCCGGAGCTCGGCGGCGAATTCCTCAGGCAGAAGAGCACGGCGGCTTGGTCCCGGCGCTTTCTCGAACCGGACGGGTGGCAGTGATGATGCCGCTTCTGAGCAAAGCGACGAACGCGAGCGTCGATCTCATCCCGCAGCTCGGACGCGATGGCGACATGGTCCTGGTCGTCATCCTGAAGGAGCGTTTCTTCGTCAGCCGACGCGACCGCGTCGAACGCGTGGGCGACGCCGAGATCCGCAAGGCAGACGAGCTCTGGGACGAAGACGAGCCCGACAAGAGCAGCGTGATGTTTCCGTCGGACGTTTGCATACGCAAGCCCAGCACCGACGTGCTCGTCGTGGGCGACGCCGTAGGGCCGTACGCGCCCCGGGTGAAGCATCTGGACGTGCTCGTGCGTGTCGGGCCCGTGAAGAAGCTCCTGCGGGTCTTCGGGACACGCGTTTGGTATCAGCGACTGACCTCGCTGGCGTTGAGCCCGCCGGAGCCGTTCGAGTCTCGCCCCATCAAGTGGGAGGAGGCGTTCGGCGGCTTCGACGACACGGACCGCGACAAGCCACCTCTGGAGGAGCCGAGAAACCCGGTCGGGCGCGGTCTTGCGCGCAGCCGCGCTTCCCTGGTCGACAAGCCCGGGCCCAGCGTGGAGGACCCGACGGATCTCATCAGCAACGACAGCTCTCGCCCGACTCCCGCCGGCCTCGGCGCCCTCGGGCGACATTGGATGCCCCGGCGCCAGTACGTCGGGACCATCGACGACCTGTGGAAGAAGGAGCGCATGCCCCTCCTGCCCGTCGACTTCGACGAGCGGTACAACCAGCTGGCCACGCCCGAGCTCATCACGCCGTCGCCTCTCCAGGGGGGGGAGCCGGTGGAGGTCGTCAACATGTGCGCCGCCGGCGCCCTCAAGTTCAACCTCCCCCGCATCGCGTTCCACGTCGGTGCCGCCTACGACGACGGCACGACGAAGGAGTACCGCACGATGCTCGATACCGTCCTGTTGCTGCCGACCTCGCGGGTAGTCGAGATGACCTGGCGGACCGCGCTGCTCGTGCCTCGCCCGGCGCGCAAGCTGCGAACCATTCGCGTCTTCGAGAAGACCATCCTTTGATGATTCCCCACGCGCACTCGCGAGCGGACATGAAAGAAGTGCTGGCGCTGCTCGATCACGCGCTGCTGGGCCTGCGCGGCGTCACGGACGCCAAGATCAAGATTCGCGACGCCGAGCGCGAGATCGCGGCCGCCCTATTCCACACCTACCGCGCTCTCGCCTCCTCCGGCGATGCCGGTGCATTCGACCAAGAGACGGCCAGCGCTCTCGGTCGCGCGCGTGACGCGCTGAAGACCCTGCAGGAGGTGGAGACGGCCGACCGCGCGACGGCCACGGAGATGTCGGTCATCGCTCACGCCGTACGGCTTCTGGCGGAGAATCCGGCTCCGCCGGATCCCGCGCCCTTGCTGCCGAGGCAAGGCCGCGCCATCGCCGTCCTTCTGGCGACCAAGGGAGAGCCACAGCTTCTCGACCTCGATCGTTCCGTCCTCTACCCGACCGTCCCGCTCTCTCCCTCGCCGGAGGCGGAGCCGGAAGAGCCTACTGCCTCGGCTCCCCCGGTCGACGCCCCCGCGCTGGCGACGGACGAGGACATCGCGGCCCTTCTCGCCGCGGGCGAGGCGGCGATCGGCGCGCTGAACGAGGCCGATGACGATGAGAAGGACGAGAAAAAGGAGACCGAGGCGGGCGCGCCAGCGAAAAACGAGCCGCTCGGACCGCCGGACGAGGCGCTCCTGGAGCGTCAGTACCTCGGCCTCCAGGTTGACGAGCAGGACGTCGTCGTCGAGCGTGCCCGCGCTTCGTTCGAGGATCTGTCGGCGTTCGGAATGATGCGCGTGCCTCAGCCGGACGAGACGTGGCTGAGCGCGGAGCGAGTCGAGCAGCGTCTGTTCGCGCGGATCGACGCCATCGTGGCCTGTGGCCCATGGGTGTTCCCTCGCCTCGTGAAGATGCTCGAGGAGCTGCCGGTTCCGGACCCCGACATGACCTGGGCCACCGTGATGCTCTTCGGATCCCTAGTCGGCGACGACTCGCTCGACCAGGCGCTGCGGGTGGCGAAGGCGTCGGAGCTCGAGGTGCCCGACATGGTCGCGCGCATCGCGGACGCCTTTGCGGTGGCGCCTCACCCGGGGATCGAGGCCGCGATGCGACCCTGGCTGCGAGACGAGGAACCGGGTCGCCGAGCCGTCGCGGTGGCAGTGCTCGGGCGCCGTGGGGTTCTCGTCGCCGACGACGCGGTGATGGCCACGACGGATCCCGATGCGCGGGTCGTTCTGGCCGGAGCCGAGGCGCTGGCCACGGCGATCGGTGACGTGCCGGCCGCGGCCATCGAGCCGCTGTTGCGTCACGACGAACCTACCGTCGTTCGCGCCGCCATCGCGAGCGCGACCGCGCGCCGCACGCGTCAGGGGGTCGCGCGCGCCACCGAGCTCACCGGCGCCGCTCGCGGCGACTTTGCGGACGCGGCGGTCTTCACGGCCATCGGCGGAGACGTGGACGTGCGCGGCGCGCTGAACGAGGACCAGGCGGCGAGCGGTTCCGACGTGCTGATCGAAGCTCTCGGTTGGTTCGGCGACCTCGGGTTCGTCGACTACCTACTGGGACGGATGTCCACCGGAGAGCCGACGACCAAGGTCGCGTGCGTCGCCGCGCTCCAGATGCTCACCGGCGCGAGCCTCACGAAGGCCCACCCGAAACCCGACTATCCCGACGACGCGCTGCCCTTCACCGTCGAAGGCGTGATGCCGGAAGACGTCGGACCGCTGCTGGTCGACGAGAAGCCTTGGGCCGAGTGGTGGGAGAAACATCGGAGGAACGCGCGGGCGAAGACGCGGTACCGCTTCGGTCACCCGTGGAGCCCGCGGGACAACCTCTGGCAAATGGAGAGCCCTTCATCCGGCACGCGCACTCGGACCTTCGCGCATCTCGAGCTCGTCGCGAGAATGTCCGCGACGCTCCCATTCGACGTGCGCGATTTCGTCGTTCGACAGCGGCGCACGCTCGAGTCGTGGAGAGAGCTCGTCGAGGGGTACCACGGTCGAGCTCCCGCCGGCTCGTGGAACACGAGCTGGCAGAGACCCTGAGATGGCTCTCGACGTCGTCCACTGGGGAGGTCGCTGGGGAGCGGCGCCGGCCATCGTCGCCACATCGGCGTCGAACGGGATGGGCTTCAACCCACACCAGATCTGGGCGTGGCGACGCGCGGAGATGAACGCGCTCGCCGAGTCCCCCTTTCTGTGCCGCAACGGCGCGCGCGCGATCATGGCCTTCATCCGGACGCTCCCGCTGCGCGCGAAGGGCCCAGAGCGATTGTGCTCGATCGCCGCGTCCCTCCTCGAGCCGTTGCGGTCGAAGCTGGAGGCTCTTCCGCAGCCAGCGAGAGTGGGGCTCGTCGTGGGCCTGGCCGAGCGCTTTGCCGACGGCTCCGAAGCGCACTTGCGCCGCGGGCGCGGCGAGCTCGAGGCGGCCATGATCGCGCCCCTCGAGGCGCGTGGCCTCCACGTCGTTCTCACTCTGGTCCCGCGCGGACACGCAGCGTTCGCCCGCGCCGTGATCGAGGCGAACGCCGCCCTTGCCGCGCGAGAGATTGACGCCGCCATCGTCGGAGGAGTCGACACCTACTACGATCCCGACGTCGTCGAGGATCTCCTGCGTTCGAAGCGGCTCTTCGACGGAGAGAATCTCGACTCTTTCATCCCGGGCGAAGGCGGCGCCCTCTGCCTGGTCGCGATGAGCGCCACGGCCAGCCGGTGCAAGTGGCCAGTACTTGCTCGGATCGAGTCGGCGGCCTCGAACGAAGAGGTCGGGCACATGGGCAACGACATCCCTTGCCTCGGCCTGGGCCTGTCTCGTTCCCTCCGCGCCATCGCCGACCGTGTCGAAGCGGAGCACCGGAAGATTGACTACTGGCTCGGCGACTTGACCAATCAGAATTACCGCACCCAGGAGTGGATGCTGGCCTTCCCGCGTGCCTCCGCCGGCGTGTCCGGTCCCGATTCCACGACGCAGTTCCTTCCGGTGTTCCTGGGTGACCTCGGCGCCGCGACCATGCCGACGGCGGCTGTGCTCGCGATCGAGTCGTTTCTGCGCGGCGACCCGAAGGCCGACAACTGCGTCGTTTTCGCGAGCAGCTTCGGCGAGCACCGGGGCGCCGTGTTGCTGGCCAGGGAGTCGGCGACACCGCTCACGACGGGCGGCGGCAGCG
The DNA here is from genome assembly GCA_050012715.1 of Polyangiaceae bacterium. GTDB lineage: Bacteria > Myxococcota_A > Polyangia > Polyangiales > Polyangiaceae > Palsa-1150. The sequence goes on along the minus strand of JBEKGQ010000001.1, from coordinate 3,503 downwards.
TCTCCCCCAAGTCGGGCGCAGGGCCCTCCGTTGCCCCTCGCGCCCCCGCCGCCCCGCCCCCCCGTCGCTCGTCCGAGGGCGAGCTACCCGCGGTTTCCCCTACCGCCGCTCTACCCGCGGAGTCGGGCGCCAAGCTGGGGCTCATGACTTACGCCTCGGCATGCGCCTGGACGGCCGTCTTCCCGGAGCGCGTCGTCGAGGGGTGGGCAAAGTACGGCCTTGCCGGCGCCGCGGTCAGGGCCGAGCACGAGGCCTGGGCGCGCCACTTCAAGCAGTACCCCGACGAGCTCGAGGAGTTCGATCTGCAGGTCGCGAGCTTCACCAGGCACTGGATGACGCGCAAGTAGGCTCGGGGGCTCGTCTTCGCTGCACGATCGCGCCGGTCGTCTACCGGCACGTCGCGATGGCCGGATTCACGACCTGGGGCGCGTGAGCAGGTTCGCGGCTTCCCCCGGGCGTCCCCCCTCACGTCACGATCATCGCCACCGCCTCCCCCCAGTCCCGCTCCCCGTCCTTCGTCCACACGCGAACGCGGAACCGGTACGTCCCCCCCGGCGTGAGCCCCGCGATCCCCGTCTTCGCCTGCATCGTCACCGGGACGTCATGCCAGGTGACGCCGCCGTCGTCGCTCCACTGCCACCCGTAGGCGGCGCGGTCGCCGGCGGCGATGACTGCGAGCGCCACGGATCCGGACACGAGGCCGGGCTTCACCGCGAACGGCGGCTTCGCGGGGACGGCGGGCCGCTTGACCCTCATCCCGGCGCTCTCGATGATCGGCGCCGCATTCTCCGGCGTGGCGTCGGCTATGCCCTGCACGTGGAGCCGGAGGCCCTCGACGAGCACGACGAGCTTCGCGTGCGCCTCATCGCGCACCGGACGGGTGCCCCGCGTCCTCGATTGCCGCGCCGTCTCGGCGTCCTCGAGCGCGCCGAGGGCCGCGGCGACCTCCGCCAGGGGAGGGGAGGGGCTCGGGAAGGTCGGGTTCCCCTCCATCGCGGCGAGGATGGCCCGCACCGCGGTCAGGAGCGCCGGCACGCTCCTCGGGAGCTTCGTCACCACGAGCGTTCGATGCATGCTCTCGGTCATGAGAACCCTCCTACCCTGAGGGCGGCGCGACGCGAGACGCGCGAAATGCGCGTTATCGTCCTTGCAGAGCATCCCTTCGAAGCCTCACTTCCCGTCCCCGTGCTCGCGGAGCGTCGCCTCGAAGCCTCACTTCCCGTCCCCGTCCTCGCGGAGCGTCACCTCGAAGCCTCACGTCCCGTCCCCGTCCTCGCGGAGCGTCGCCTCGAAGCCTCACTTCCCGTCCCCGTCCTCGGAGAGCGTCACCGCGAAGACTCAGCTCCCGTCCCCGTCCTCGCCGAGTCTCGCCGAGAAGCCACGCTTCCCGTCCCCGTCCCCGCAGGGCCTCGCCGATCCATCTCACTTCCCGTCCCCCTTCGCGCAAAGCCGCTCCCGTCCGGCGTTACGCTTCACCTCATCCTCCCAACCTACTGGCACGCTCCGGAGTACTCGGCCGCGCCCATCGTCGCGTTCGTGCGGCAGTTGCCGTAGAGGTCCGTCGTCACCGTCGCGCTGTCGTTCATGCCGCTCTTGGCGACCGCGCAGGGCGGGGTGGCGGCGATGGACCATCCGTTGCCGCTGGGAGGCGACGAGGCCGTCGGGCACGTACCCGCGAAGAGCGTCCCGGGGAACAGGTTCGCGTATCCCAGCGAAGCCGAGTCGAAGCCCTCGAAGACGCTCGTGAGGCACGTCGACTGATTCATGCAGCCCGAGAGGACCCGGCAGCCCGAATCGGTGCCGGCGTCCGACGTGCAGCTCGCGCTGACGGTCACGTTGCCAGTCGCGGTGCCGGGCTGGAAGCTGCCATTGATCTGCGCGGTCAGGGCGTCGACGGTCGAGAAGTCCGCGTTTCCGTTGCAGTTGGACCACTGGAGCAGCCCGGTCGTCGTGCCGAAGAGCAGGTTGTACTGGAAGGAGGCGAGCGGCGATGGCCCGCCGTCGGCGGCGCACGAGAGCAGGAGGCCGGTGGAGTTCGGCATGCCGCCGGCGGCCGCGAGGATGTTGTTGTCGACGACCGCGCCCGTGGCTCCCGCCTGGAGCCACAACGAGGCGACGGTCGAGCTCGTGCTGGTCCCGGCGATGAGGGTGTTGTGAACGACGTGCGCGCCCGTGTTGCCGGCGAGGCCGAGCGCTCCGCCCCCGTGCGGGATGTCGGACGCGCCCATGTGGATCATGTTGTTCGTGGCGACGAGCGTCGCCCCGCCGCTGACGTAGAGCCCGAAGAGCGAGGCGCCGCTCGCCGAGGACGTGGTGTTGCAGCGACCGCCGTAGATGCGACTGCCGGTGACGGTCACCGAGCCGAGCGCCAGGACCTCGACCCCGTGGGGGCAGTCGGTGCCGGTCGTCGACCCGTTCGGGTTCGCGGTGACGTCGCCGCCCTCGATGGAGTCGCCGGAGACGACGAGGGTCGCGGTGCCGGTGTTGAGGTACAGGCCTCTCGTCGCGCGGCACCCGTTGGCGCACACGCCGGTCGTCCCGGTTCCGCCGTACACGGCGCTCGATTCGACGGTGTACATGACGCCCCCCGCCGATCCGTTGAGCAGGAGGCCCTGCGACCCGGAGCCGCTGGGTCCCGTATTCTTGCCGCTCCCGCCGCGGATGGTGGACCCACGGATGGTGAGCGTGCCGTTCGCCCCCGTCGCGTAGACGCCCGCGCTGCCGGTGCCCTCGCCGGCGGGGGTCGACCCCGTCCCTCCTTCGATCAGGTCCATCGCGACGACCGGCGACGCGCCGTCGTCCACGACGAGACCGGCGGAAGCCGGGGTCGGATCGGTCCCCGTTCCGGTGTACGTCGTCCCGCCGCCGAGGAGCTGGTCGTTCGTGATCGTGGGACTGACGGCGCCGGTGACGCGGACCGCCGCGGCGGTGGTGTTGATCGAGCCCGTGGCCTGGCCCTGGATCGTGAACCCGTCGACGCCGCCGGAGCCCTCCAGCGTGAGGGTCGCGCCTGTCGTGCTCGTGGTCGCGACCTGCAAGATGGTCTGGTTCGTCGTGTCGAACGTCGGATAGCCGTACGTCGCGGTGCGGGTCCAGGGGGCGGTCGTCTTGCAGGCGTATCCGCCCATCAGCACCACGTTCGTGGAGACGGTCAGGGAGTCCGCCGCGTACGTGCCGGCGCACACCTGGATGATCGTCGCGCCGGTGGCGCCCGCGGTGGTGATGGCCCCCGCGATCGTGAGCTTCGGGTGCGCGGGATCACAGCCCGAGTTCGAGTCCGCGCCCTTGGTCGAGACGTAGAGGGTCGACCCCGTGCACGTCGCGGCGTCGTTCGCTCCGTCGCCCGAGCTGTCCGTCGCGCCCTCGCCGAGGAGGCCGTCGCTGGCGCCCGTGTCCCCGGGCACGGTCCCGTCGGCGTCGGCGTCGGGGCCGGCGGCATCGGCGCTCGACGTGTCGCCCCCCGGAGCGTCGGCGCCGGTCGTCGCGTCGCCCGCGTCGGCCGG